>JAQWJH010000023.1 GCA_029248455.1 Flavobacteriaceae bacterium | reverse complement strand
CATCAAGAATTTTTAGGTAAAGAAATTAGAAAAATTGCATTTGAAAAAGCTGGGATTATCAAAAATAATATTCCTGTAGTTGTTAGCGAATATCAGCAAGATATTCACGATATTTTTTTAAATAAAGCAAAAAAAATGAATGCTAGTATTTTTTTATCTGATGACTTTGAAGACTTTGAATATCCTACTGATCTAAACGGATGTTTTCAGAGGAAAAATATTAAGGGAGTTGTAAAAGTAATAGAGCTAGTTACTGAGTTCGATATTAAAAATAAAATTATTAAAAAAGGATTGTTAAATGTTGTCAAAAACACTAATCTTCGTGGAAGATGGGATGTTATTCATGAAAGTCCAAAAGTTGTATTAGATGTTGGACACAATCTAAATGCTTTCAAAGAAAACCTAAAAATGTTTAATAATTTAAATTACGACAAACTAAGAATTGTTATTGGGTTTGTTAAAGGTAAAGATTATGTAAAAGTGCTAAAATTACTTCCCAAAAGTGCTTTTTATTATTTTTGTCAGCCAAATAATTCGAGAGCTCTTCCAGTTGAACAGATTTATGATTATTCTAAAAAAATCAAATTGAAAGGCAATAGTTTTAATTCTGTTGAAAGTGCTTATAAAACATCATTGAATGACTCAAATCAAAATGATTTTATTTATGTAGGTGGCAGTAACTTTGTTGTAGCAGATTTATTAAAATGATTAGTAACTTAAAAAAGTTACATTTGCAAAAATTACAGTATTAAATTCTATGAAAAAAGTATTTTTAATTTTCGCCCTTTTCTTTTCAATTCAATCTTTTTCTCAACTAAAAAATGCTAAAAAGTATGCAAAATCAATAACAGCAGATGATCTTAAAGAGCATCTTTATATTTATGCTTCTGATGAGTTTGAGGGTAGAAATACTGGATCAGAGGGTCAAAAAAAAGCTGTTGAATATTTAAGGAATTTTTATATAAAAAATAATATTGAAGCTGGAGATCCCGACAAGGACTATTTTCAGAAAATGAAACTTAATATCTCTCGTGGCAGTGAGGGTGAGGTAGACTCTGAAAATGTTATTGCGATAATTAGAGGAACTGAAAAGCCTGAAGAGTACGTTATTTTAACTGCACATTTAGACCATGTAGGGTATGGTAGAAGTGGGTCTAGAGCTGGCCGTAATGTAAATAAAATCCACAATGGTGCTGATGATGATGGGTCTGGAACGGTTGCTGTTTTGGAAATTGCTCAGGCATTTAAAAAAGCCAGTGAAAAAGGAAAAGGACCAAAAAGAAGTTTAGTTTTTTTACATGTTACAGGAGAAGAAAAAGGTCTTCTGGGTTCAAAATATTATTCCGATAACCCAATCTATCCATTAGAAGATACAGTTGTTAATCTTAATTTAGATATGATTGGAAGGATTGATCCAACTAGAAAAAAGAAAAATAGAGATTACATTTATATAATTGGGTCTGATCATGATAGTCAAGACCTTCATAATGTTTCTGAACAAACCAATGATGAAACAATAAATTTAGATTTGGATTACAGGTATAATGATAAAGATGATCCAAATAGGTTTTATTACAGAAGCGATCATTATAATTTTGCAAAAAATGGTATTCCAATCATATTTTATTTCTCTGGTACACACGAAGACTATCATATGCCTACAGATGATCCAGATAAAATAGAATATGATTTATTAGAGTACCGAAGTAAATTAATATTTTATACTGCCTGGAATATTGCAAATAGAGATCAAAGAATAGTTGTTGATCCCAAACCTGAAATAAAAAAATTTATTGTAAATAAAGATAAATTAAACAGTTATCCCGGGACGTATGGAGCAAAAGGATTTCCAATCAAATTAAAAGTTTTTGTTAAAGATGATAAACTTTTTATTGACGTAGTAGGTCAAGGGTCTTTTGAACTCAACCCAGTTGAAAAAGATAAGTTTAAATTAGAAGAAGCAGGAATTGAATTAACCTTTGATAGTGAAAATAATTCTATGAAATTTAAACAAGGGCCTTTTGATATAGACCTAATTAAAGAATAGTGATTTCATATTATTTTAAAAACAACAATCCTGAAATAATCGTTCTCAATCCTTGACAGCAACGGCGTTGTCCATCACATAAACTCCGCTGCTTACATCCTCTCGATTTAATCTTAGAATTCCAGTGACGGTAACTAGTTCATCCATTAAAAAAGAGTCATAACCAGGTTTTAATCTTAACTCAATTGCCGATTCTGGACCACCATAGCCACAAAAAAAACAATCAGCGTAGGGATTCTGAGATAAAACAAATATCCCTTCATCTGGTGATAGAGTAAGCATAAATCCAGTGATCTTAACCTCTTTATTATCTAAATCTTCGACTCCTTTTCCAAAAAATGGAATTTGCATATATCCATATACGTCATCTTTATATTCTGATTTATAATAAACATCCCTGAGCATTAACCAGTCAATTTCAGTCTGAGAAAAAATATTATTAGAAATAAATAAGATGATTACATAAATAAATTTATTCATCAGATAATATTTTAGAGATGTTCATTTTATAAACTTGTATTACTGGAATTAATGAGGCTACAAGACCGATTAAAACCGACAATATTAAAAGCCAATATTCATCAGTTAAAATATTAAAAGAATTTAAATCGTAATTTATGCTTTCCTCCATAAAAGAGGATACTAATATCACTCCTAGTCTGCTAAATAATAGTCCCAACAAAAATCCTGAAATTGTTAAGATTAAGCTTTCAAAAATTATCATTTTTGATAATTGTAGTCTAGAACCACCTAATGTTCTTATCAGTGCCATTTCATATTTTCTATCGTTCATTGAATTAAATAAATTTATAAATAAACTGAATCCCGAAACTATTATAATTATATAGGCTAAATAGCTTAAAGTTTCAATTCCAAACCCAAAAAGTTTAAATAATCTTGAAATTTCGTACGATGGTACTGCAGCCTGAAGATTGGTCTTTTCATTGATTAGTCTAGGAAATTGAATAATATTCATAGGACTTTTAAATTTTATTAGCATTGCAGTAATTTCCTTTTCGTTATGTTGGTGCTCATCATCATCTAAATGATCATGATCATCATGAATATTCCAAACGCTTGTTGGAGATGTAATTATTAGTTGATCAATCACGGAATTTGAAGATTCTAATAGTCCTACAACTTTAAATGATTTATGGTCATGTGATTCGCCATTTTCTCTTAATCCGTGTGAGCTAACGAATTCATCTCCTAAATTAATTTTTAATTCTTTAGATACTTTTGACCCAACCACAACTTCAAACGGCTTATTCCACTCATTTCCCTTTTTAAATACTGCGCCATAAAGCTGGATATATTTTTTTTCTGCTCCAACGATTCTAAAACCTTTATAATTATCGCCATAGAGAAGTTTTATACTTGAACCTACCATTTTATTTTTACTAATTTCATCAGCTTCTTTGTAAGAAATATTTCCGGTTGGAGAATCCACGTGATAAACAGATGAAAGAATTAGTTGAAGAGGGCTACCTTTAGCTCCAACTACCATATCAATACCTTTTAAATTATTATTCATTTGATTTTTTATCAATGAATTCAGTTGAAGTAATAGAGAGATTATTCCGACTCCTAGAACTAAAAGGGCTAAACTAATGGTAGAGCTCAGAGGTTTATTGAAAATATTTTTTATGCTTAATTTAAATATATTCACAATTCAATTGATTTTTCAAAATGTTTTTTTAGCCTGCTATCATGAGTTATCACAATTAATTGTGCCTCAAATTCTCTAGCTTGTTTTTTTAAAAGTTTAATTACTCTTGTACAGTTTTCATCATCTAAACTAGAGGAAGGTTCATCAGCTAAAATTAATTTTGGAGAGTTTATGATTGCCATTGCTATAGAGGCCCTTTGTTTTTCTCCTTGACTTAAACTATTTGTTTTATTATGAGCCTTATCAAAAATATTTAAGTTTTTTAGAACACTTTCTATTCTGAAATTATTTTTTTTATTAGCAATATATTGGGCAAGTTGCAAGTTTTCTTTGACAGTGAGAGAATTTACGAAATGAGGTCTTTGAAAGACAATTCCAATATTATTTTTTCTAAATTTATCAAGTTTATCTGATGAAAGACTAGTTATGTTTTTTCCACAAAGTTCAATAGATCCTGAACTTGATTTTAGAAGACCAGCAAGAAGATGTAATAAAGTTGTTTTGCCTACACCTGATTTACCAATAATCAATAAATTTTCTTTTTTTTTTAAATTAATATCATGAAACTTAAAAAACTCTTGGTTGTCGTAACTAAATTCAAGTTTTTTAGTTTTAATCATAGGTTGAAGAAATTATTTAAATCCTAAAAGTATGTAAATATCGCTTTTTTTTAAAATTATTTATTTTTTATTTTGAGATAACATCACAATAATATTATAATTATTTCTCAAAAAAGCGTTTAACTTTTTTGAGTTAATATAATGAAATAGTGTTGTAAAATTTATAGGCTACAATAAAAAAACCCCAAATATTTGGGGTTTTTTATTTCTTTAACAATTAAGATTTACCATTGTTTAACTAAAACTCTCATGGTTTTAGTTATAAATTCAACCTCTGAATAGTCAATGTCTTTATTAATTTTTTCTTTTTCTTTAACAAAAGCTGGGTTTTCTGCTCTAAATTTTTGTATGTTATTCCAGTTTTCATTGTAATCAGCATATGTTTTCCAGCCAGTTACCATCCAACGATCTGCCTCATTGCTTGGGCCACCAGCATTAATTCCACCTGCTGCAAATGATCTAAAGTCTTGTGGATATTTCTCATTTAGCTTATTTTCCATCGCCATCCATTTATTGATTTCTTCCCAATCACCTTTAAAAGTATATACTAGCTGAAAAGGCATTGTTTCTCCAAAATTAAAATTTCTCCAACCTTGTCCTGAAAAAACATTTTCAACGAAGTTGTTAATTTTAGATGAAAATAATTGCCAAGAAGTATTTTGAAATCCTGGCTCATAAAGTTTTGCCATAGCATCTCCTTCTCCACTAAAAATCACCTCATGAGTGAAGTTTAAATCAGCTGCTGTAAACATAATAGAGTATAGACTAACTGTTACACCCTCAATCTTGTTTTTTGTAAAATAATCGTCCATAATTCTTACTACTGTCTCTTCATTTTCTGGAGCAACTTTAATTCCGTATGAAGACCAGGTTTGAGAATAAGAAAAAGAGACACAAAAAATTAATATAAAACTTAAGAATTTTTTCATTTTTTCATTTTTTAATTAATTAACGAATATATAAACATTCTTATAGAAATGTTATTTTTCAACAAAATATATTAATTTATTGCTCATTTTATTTTTATTAATATGAGATTATTGATGCAGATTAAAAGTGGATGAATTAAAAGCAATGATTGATAAGTTAAGATCACAAAAATGATTAAAAATAGCATTGAAAAAGTTGGTTGTTTTATCGAACTTTAATAAGTTATGTTTAATTCTTTAATAATCACAAAAGTTTTTATATTTGCTGCTCAAAATTTGTTATTATTTATTTGGTAAATATGTACAAGTTTTGATAATACTAAACTAATTAATAGTTAGTATTTAAGGGCGCTTAGCTCAGTTGGTTCAGAGCACTTGGTTTACACCCAAGGGGTCAGGGGTTCGAATCCCTTAGCGCCCACGAGAAAATAACCCACTTAATTAGGTGGGTTTCTTTATTAAATGCTTCTGCTAATTTTTAGGTAATTGAAATAGTTCCTCAACTTTACAATTTAATGTTTTTGCAATTTTTAATGCAAGTACAGTTGAGGGAACATAGACTCCGTTCTCAATAGCATTAATACTTTTTCTTGAAACCTCTGCTTTAATTGATAATTCTTGTTGGGTTAAGCTAGCTGACCTTCTAAGTTTTTCTAAATTATTTATGAGTTTTTTATGGTTCTTACCCAAAATTATTTCTTTTCAAATTCTTCAACAGCATTAGTTAGTTCTTTTCCAGTATTTGGGTAAAGATATCCAGCTATTAATGTTCCTATACCTATTACACCCACCAAAGCTCCAACACCTTTTAATATACTTCCAAGTGCTAAGTAACCAAGAAGATAGAGACCAATACCAACAAAAATTGTTATAACTCCATTCCTACGATAATCTATTGGTTCTTTTTTTCTTTCTTCAAAAATTTTCAATAATTCTTCTACTTTTGATGGGTCTTCTAAATTTTTTGAGATTTCCAAAACAGTTTCTCTTTTTCCTTTACCCTCAAGGTATAACCAAATAAATACAGCTATTGGCACAACCATTCCTGAAAGTATTCCAAATATTGGTATTAAATTTTCCATAATGATATTTTTTTATTAATGTAACGCAAAGGTAACATTATTTTTTTAATGAGTAGTAAAGGTTACAATAATTTTATCATCAGTTTTTCTTATATTTAAAAACCTAATTATTTGATTTTTAAATAGTTCTAATTTTCATGGCAGATTGTAATAATTCATCTTTATTAATTTATACACCCAGTGAAGAAAACCCTTGGGATATTTCTAAAGTTAGATTTATTTACCGAAGATTAGGTTTTGGAATTTCCAATGAAAAAGCGAAGGCTTTGTTAATCAAATCTCCCGAAGAATTAATTGAGGATATAATAGATTCTGCACAAATTTTACCATTAACTCCAGCACCAGAGTGGGGATTTTGGAATAATAGTGAAATTAATAGCTCTGGAAATAATCAAGCATTTTATAAAAATTCATGGCAAAAACAGGCTTTCTCAAATTTTATGTCTGATGGATTTAGAGAAAGGCTTACATTGTTTTGGAGTAATCATTTTGTAACGGAATATTATGATTACAATAGATCTCAATATTTATTTCAATATCATTCCAGGTTGCAACAATATTCACTTGGCAATTTTAAAGATTTTGTTAGTGCAATTGGGTTAGAACCTGCTATGCTAATGTATTTAAATGGTTACACAAATAAGAAAAATGCACCCAATGAAAATTATGCGAGAGAACTTTATGAGTTATTTACACTTGGGGAGGGTAATGGTTATACATCGTCTGATATTACAGAAACATCCAGAGCTCTGACGGGATATAACAAATATTTAAACGGTAATGGGAGTGCAGTCATTTTTAATGAAAATACTTTTGATAATGGTCAGAAAACTATTTTTGGAAACGCTGGTAGCTGGGGTTATCAAGACGTCATAGATATATTATTTCAAGAAAAAAAAGAATTAATCGCTAATTTTATTTGTGAAAAGCTATATAAGTTTTTTGTTAGCCCTAATCTAAATAAGGAAATTACATCTGATTTAGCTAAGACTTTTATTGAAGAAGATTTCGAATTAATTCCAGTTTACAAACAACTATTTAAAAGTCAACATTTTTTTGATTCAAAAACCTCAAATGTATTAATTAAAAGTCCAATCGATTTATTTGTTTTTGTTAAAAATGACTTTGAATTTACTTTTCCCACAAATTTTGAAAAAAATTACACAAATTATATGAGATTAAGGTGCATAGAAATGGGACAAGAAATTTTCAAACCTGTTGATGTAGCTGGGTGGCAAGAAAATCATGACTGGATTAGCACTGGGACTTTACCAATGAGATGGGAATTCATTGAGTACATTTTTAATAGACATTGGGCTGGGGATAAAGAACAATTTAGAAACTTTATCAAATTATTAGTCGGAAATAGCGAGAAAAATCCTGGAATTATAGTGGATAAGTTAAAAGAATTTATGTTTTGTAACTTTAAAATAAAGGATGAAGAACGTTTAGATGCACTAAGTATTTTTAAAGGCGACGTTCCAGAAAATTATTTTGAAGACGGTACTTGGGATCTTAGTTATGAATCCGTTCCAAAACAAGTTTACGATTTGATTCTATTTTTTATTTCACTTCCAGAATTTCAATTAAAGTAATCATGAAAAAAAAGGATTATTTAAAATCTAAAAAACATATCGCAGAACACTCAAAGTGGGATAGAAGAGGTTTCTTAAAAACTTTAGGAATTACCGGTGCTGGTGCTATTTCTTTAGGAAACAGTTCTTTATCAGTCCTCAATTCAAATTTTCTTACAAATGCATTAACTGGATCGATTAGTGATAGATCTTTAGTTCTAATAAGATTAAAGGGTGGTAATGATGGTTTAAATACCATAGTTCCTTTAAATCAATTTGACACTTATGTAAATAAAAGACCTAAAATTCATATCCCTCAGTCCAACTTAATGAAATTAAGCGATGATTATGCCATCCCTGATTTTATGAATAGTATTGAAAAATTGTGGAAAGATGGTAGTATGAAAGTAGTAAATGGTGTGGGTTATGAAAATCCAAATGGCTCACATTTTAAATCATCAGATATTTGGGCTTCTGCCACTGATAATAAAGATATTTCAACGGGATGGTTAGGGAGATATTACGATGAAAAATATTTAGATTATTTAACAAATCCACCAGAAAAACCAGTCGCAATTCAAATTGGAAGCAGAGGAAATTTAATTTTTAATGGAGACAAAACATCTTATGCATTCGCTGTATCAAGTCCTGAAAGATTAAAAAAAGTAGCTGAAAATGGCAC
>JAQWJH010000069.1 GCA_029248455.1 Flavobacteriaceae bacterium | reverse complement strand
AAAAAGATTTGGCAATTGGACAAAGAGCTGTAGATGAAACTAAAAAATACTTAAAATCAACTCATCTTATTAAAACAATTAATTCTTCTCACTGGCTAATACAAGATTCCTTTGATTTTGTTTCAAAAAACATATTAA
Source organism: Flavobacteriaceae bacterium (assembly GCA_029248455.1). Lineage (GTDB taxonomy): Bacteria > Bacteroidota > Bacteroidia > Flavobacteriales > Flavobacteriaceae > MAG-121220-bin8. The sequence continues at coordinate 18,104 of JAQWJH010000069.1, read as the reverse complement.
ACCATATAGAAACAAATAAATAAGTGCATATTCTTTATATTTAAATATGATTAAAAATTTCATCCACATAGCTTTCTCATTTATTGCTTTCTCATTAGCATATTCAATTGCTTACCTAACAGAAATTGAAATTGTCAAAAATGCTGTTTTTTATTCTTTTGTAATCCAATGGATTTTATTTGTGCCAGCTTATTTTTTCCAAACTGAAAAATTTTATGATCTTTCTGGGAGTTGTACTTACACGTTTGTTATTTCTTTTGTTTTATATCATCAATATGCTGATAGTGGAATAAATTTTGGGAATATTATTCTTGGAGGCTGTGTCATAATCTGGGCAATAAGACTTGGTACTTTTTTATTTTTAAGAATACAAAAAGCTGGAGAAGATAAACGTTTTAATGATATTAAAACTTCAGCATCAAGGTTTTTTATGACTTGGACCCTTCAAGGCATGTGGGTTTCAATATGTTCTGCGTGTGTTATTACTGCTATTTCAAGTGCGAGTGGTGTGAAAATCAATCTATTATTTTTTGTTGGTTTATTATTTTTTTTAATAGGTTTTGTTTTTGAAATAGTAGCAGATAATCAAAAAACTAAATTTAGACAGGACCCGTCCAACAAAGACAAATTTATTAGTTCTGGTTTATGGTCTTATTCCAGACATCCAAATTATGCTGGTGAAATAATCCTCTGGCTTGGTTTATCTATAATAGCATTTTCATCTTTAAAGGGTTGGCAGTATATTACATTAATATCTCCTCTTTTTACCTATGTATTACTTGTTTACATTAGTGGCGTAAGGATTCTGGAGGCTAGTGGTAGAAAAAAATGGGGGCATTTACAAAGCTATCAAGATTATCTTAAAAAAACCCCCTCTTTATTTTTTTGATTCATTTTATAGGCTAAATGATTCATTGCGTTTCTTTTTCGAAAGAAAGTTAGTATCTTGAAATTAAATAATACCAAAAAATAATTATGGACAATTCAATATCAAAAAATAAATTATTTACAGCTGCTTGTATCTCCTTAATAGTGACAGCAATGACCTTTGCAATAAGAGCTGGAATATTAACAGACTTAGGAATTCAATTTAACTTGTCTGACACTCAGCTCGGTTATGTAAATAGTCTGGCATTCTTAGGATTTCCTGTTGCTACAGTCATAGGAGGGCTTTTATATAATTTTTTAGGAGCTAGAAAACTTATGATTATTGCTTTTTTATCTCACTTGATAGGACTTGTAATGACAATCTACGCAGGAGGATTTACCACACTTCTAGTTTCTTCATTTTTTATAGGATTTGCAAACGGTTCTGTTGAAGCTGCCTGTAATCCTTTAATTGCTGATATGTATACTAAAAATAGAACTGCAATGCTTAATAAATTTCACGTGTGGTTTCCGGGTGGAATTGTAATTGGCGCTTTAACTTCTAAGTTCATGTCCGATTTTGGATTGGGCTGGGAACTACAAATTGCAGTAATGCTAATTCCAACAGCAATCTACGGATACTTATTTTTTAAAGAAGAGTTTCCAGAAAGCGAGCATATTGAAACTGATACATCTGTGAATATTCAATCATTATTCAATCCATTATTTTTATTAATTGTTGCCTGCATGACTCTAACGGCTATTTCAGAGTTTGGTCCACAACAATGGATTGAAAGAATTTTAGGTAACTCTGGTGTTAATCCAATGCTAATTTTAGCTATGGTAACAGGGATTATGGCATTGGGAAGATATTTTGCCGGACCAATTATTCACAAATTAAACCCTATAGGTGTTTTATTAATGTCTGCAATTCTCACAACAGGAGCAGTATTTTACATGAGTATCGCTGAGGGACCTATGATATACTTTGGGGCTATTTTATTTGCATTTGGAGTTTGTTATTTCTGGCCAACAATGATTGGTTTTGTCTCCGAATACATTCCAAAAACTGGAGCATTAGGTATGTCACTTGTTGGTGGAGCAGGGATGCTATCTACTTCAATATGGCAACCAGTAATTGGATCATGGTTAGACGCCGAAAAAGAAATTGCTTTGGCTGCAGGTGTTGGTCAAGATGCTGCAGAACTAATTGCAGGAAAAGCAGCTCTTGGAAATATGGCCTATTTTCCTTTAGCATTAATCTTTCTTTTCGGAATTTTATTTGTCTTTAGAAAAAATTTAGAGAAGAATAGAATTCCACAAACTGCATAAATAAATAAAACTATGAACAAAAAAATTAGATTAGGTATTTTAGGTGGTGGTGGTGATTCTCTAATTGGAGTACTTCACAGAGTTGCTGCCAACATGTTTGATAAATATGAAATTGTTGGGGGTGTTTTTAACCCCAATTTTGAAGAGAATATTGAGTTTGCAAAAAAAATTGGATTAAATACGTCAAGGATATATAAAGACTTTGAAACTTTAATTGAAGAAGAATCTAAGCTGCGTTCTGACGAAAAAATTCAAGTTGTTTCTGTGCTAACTCCTAATTTTCTCCATTATCCAATGGCTAAAAAGTTGCTTGAAAATAATTTTCATGTAATATGTGAAAAGCCATTAACTACTACGTATGATGAGGCTTTAGATTTATATAAAATACAAAAAGAAAAAAATGCTGTTTTTGCCGTCACGCACACATATACTGGGTATCCAATGGTTAGGCAAATGACTAAAATGATAGCTGAAGGTGTTATTGGGAATATCCAAAGAGTTGATGCGCAATATTTACAAGGCTGGATAAATCCAATAATTCACGATAAAGACAAAAGATCTTCAACGTGGCGATTAGATCCGGAAAAATCTGGATCAAGTTGCTGTCTAGGAGATATAGGAACTCATGCTTTTAACATGGTTGAATTAGTCACTGGAATGAAGGTTGAAAAATTACTCGCTGACCTTAATACTTTATACGATGATAATCAAATGGATATTGATGCTAATATTTTAATAAGATTTAAAAATAATGCTAAAGGAATCATTAGATCTAGTCAAATTGCTACGGGCGAGGAAAACAACATAAGAATAAACGTTTATGGAAGTAAAGGAGCGTTAAAATGGGAACAAGAAAATCCTAACTACTTATACAAATTAAGCGACGACCAACCTCTTCAAGTTTTGAAGCCTGGACATGCTTATAATTCAAATATTTCACTTGATGGGACCAAATTACCTCCAGGCCATCCTGAGGGAATTTTTGATGCTATGGCTAATATATATAAAGGTGTAGCCAGAGCTATCAATGGCGAATCGTTTGAAAAGGCAGAATTTCCCCCAATTGAGGATGGAGTTAGAGGAATGGATTTTATTGAAAAATCACTTGAATCTAACTCAAAAGGTAATGTTTGGGTAGAACTTAATAAATAATAACTATGAAAACTATAAAGGGGCCCGCTATTTTCTTAGCTCAATTTGTTGGAGATGAAAAGCCATTTAACAACCTTAAAAATATTTGTAAGTGGGCTAAAGGATTAGGCTACAAAGCTGTTCAAATCCCAACTTGGGATGAAAGACTTATAGATATTAAAAAAGCTGGTGAAAGTAAAACTTATTGTGACGAAATCAAGGGGATTGTTAACTCTGAAGGATTAGAAATTTCCGAACTATCCACGCATCTGCAAGGGCAACTAGTAGCTTCTCATTATGCATACGATAAAATGTTTGATGCGTTTGCCCCAAAAGAATTACATGGAAATGTTAACGAGAGAACTAAATGGGCAATGGAGCAAATGAAACATGCGACTTTAGCTAGTAAACATTTAGGAATTAACGTAATGGCTTCATTTTCTGGTTCTCTTCTTTTTCATACAATTTACCCATGGCCACAAAGACCTAATGGACTTGTTGAAGCTGGATTCAAAGAGTTAGCCAATAGATGGACTCCCATTCTAAACCATTGTAAAGATAATGGAGTCGATGTTTGCTACGAAATTCACCCTGGTGAAGATTTACATGATGGTGTAACCTTTGAAAGGTTTTTAAAAGCAACTAAAAATCATTCTAGTGCTAAAATTCTATATGATCCCAGTCATTTTATTTTACAACAAATGGATTATTTAAAATTTATTGATTATTACCATGAGCATATAAAGATGTTTCATGTAAAAGACGCAGAGTTTAATCCATCTGGAAAATCAGGTGTTTATGGTGGGTATCAAGATTGGATTGATCGTCCAGGAAGATTTAGATCACCTGGTGATGGACAAATTGATTTTAAAAGTATTTTTTCGAAGCTTAGTCAATATAATTTTGATGGTTGGGCAGTGCTGGAATGGGAATGTTGCATTAAATCCCAGGAACAAGGAGCCAGAGAAGGGTCGAAATTTATTAATGATCATATAATTGAAGTTTCTAAAAAAGCCTTTGACGATTTTGCTGGAAAAGAAACAAATATTGACGATATAAATAAAATTTTAGGTCTTTAAAATCAGATTTCTTATTTAAGAAAATGAAAAAAGCTATTGTTATTATTTTATTTATTATTTCATGTGGAAAATCAACATATAATTGTGGTAAAATTGATAGAAAATATGAAAAAGATGGAAAATATTTCTTTGCCTTAATTCTTGACGATGCAACTGGAAGTTCTGATGTGGACTCAGGTAGAGTATACGGTGATGTTTCTGTTGATAAAACCGTATATTTATTAAAACAAATTGGAGACGATTATTGTATTGAAGAATAATTAAAATTTAAATTATGGAAACTTATTCGTGTGAAAAATGTGGAATGTCAGTTAATGCTTCATGTGGTAAATGTGATGTCCCACTAGAAAACGGCTATATTTCATTAGAAGACGGCAGTCAAGTTCAAGTATCTAAATGTCCGTCATGTGAAGGTAAGATTAAATCCCCTCAGTGCTGTGGCTTAGATATGAGCTGTGCTATGTAATTAAAGTTCAAAGTTACTTCCCTCCTGAGCTACATTAAGTCCTTTTGAAATAATTAATTTATAAGCTTTAGACTTTTTGTTATTAGCTGGATTGGTGTGATTTAAATGAATGAAATATATTTTATTTCGATTTAACTTATTTAAATCCTCGAAAAGTTTTAAACTTTCAATAATAAAAGGATGAGGGATTTCTGAGATATCTCTGTTATTGATTTCTTGAGCATCATAAAAGGTTCCATCTAAAAAGGCATAATCAACCTGAGTAATAAGCTTTTTAATCGACTTATCCCATTTCTCCCACTTATCAATATCCGGAATAAAAAGTGCCGATTTTTTTGGGCCAATAATTTTAAATCCTACTGTTTCTGAATATTCATCTCTGTGTGGAACTCTCAAAGGAATTATTGATAAATCATTAGTTAATTTTTCTTCTTTCTCGTTAAAAATTTTTTTTAATTCTACATTTTTTTGTTCCACCAACTGGCTCCAAGGGCCATTAGATGAAATAAACTCTGTCATTTTGGGCATCAAGTATAATGGCATTTTCGAAGAATTTAAAACCTCTTTTCCAAAATTAATCAAGCCAGAATAATGCCCTATATGAGCATGAGTAATAAATATTCCGTGAAGGTTTTTTTTTCCATTTTTTAAAAAATCATTTAACTGGTATGAAATATCAGGGGAAGCCTCAATCAAATAATTTTTATTTTCTTTTAAATCTGAAATGCCTAAACTAACAACGCGCTTTTTAGAAAATCCCTTCTCAAAAGAATCTTTACAGCATAATTTTTCACAACCTAAATGTGGAATTCCTCCGTCTTGAACAGTCCCAAGGATACTAATATTAACTTTTTGTTGTGTTGGATTTTGATTTTTTGTAGAGTCAAAACAGCTAATAAAAATTAAAAAGACTGAAAGATAAATAGTTGCTTTTTTTATATATATATATCCCCGGTTTAACAAACTAATCAAATAAAGCTTTTAGTTCTGTTGCTTCTTTTGGAGAAAGTTTTCCTGCCAACACCAAACTTAACTGACGTCTTCTTAAGGCGGCATCATATCTTTGTTTTTCCAGTTCAGTTTGCGGAACGATTGGAGGAACTTTTACGGTTTTTCCTTGACTATTTACGGCAACAAAAGTATAGATTGCTTCATTTACTTTAAATTTTTTTAAATGAGTTTTGTTCTGTTTCCAAACATCAATAAAGACTTCCATTGAGGAATTAAATGCTCTAGAAACTTTAGCTTCAATTGTTAAAATACTACCATTTGGAACAGGTTCGCCAAACGAGACGTTATTAACAGATGCCGTAACAACTACTTGCTCAGAGTGCTTAATGGCTGCAATACTAGCTACTTTATCCATTCTAGCTAATAATTCACCGCCAAAAAGATTATTTAAACTGTTGGTGTCTCCAGGCAAAACAATATCAGTCTGGATTGCCTTTGAATGTTCTGGTGTTTTTGGAGTCATTATATAGATGCTTTATGTTTTGACTTACCTTCCTTCAAAAATCCAAGCGTCTTTATTCTCTTTTTTTTGAATTAATCTTAGTTCTGAAACAGCTTCTTCTCTATTTAAAAAACTATTAAATGCTACAGGGCTTAAACCTTTTTCATTTAAGTCTAGTAAAGAAGCGTTATATCCTTTTTCTTTTAGATTGAAAATAAGATTTTTTGCGTTTTGAGGTATTCGAAAAGCTCCTGCTATAATAAAAAACTTTTTTTGTTTCATCTCAATATTAAGTGTTAACGCAGGAAGAGTACCTAAATCAAATACTGCCTTTTGTACTTTAAGTTTTGTTTGATTTCTTAATTCTTTTTCAAAAGCAATTTCTTTATTGATTAAATCATTTTTACCATTGATGTAAATAGAAGAAAGGCCAATAACTAAACATACCCATATAGCTGCTTGAGCTAAATAATTATTTTTCTTTTTTTCAAGTTTGAAATAGGATGGTATTTTATGATTTTTGTGCCCCGAAAATGATTTGTGTTTTTCTGGAACTGAAATAAAAACATCTGAAAGGCCAAATGACTCTTTCAAATAATTTAGTTCTCTATTTGGTAGGAAAAGGATTTTCTTTTCCTCGCTAAGAAAAAGTTCTCCAATATTTTTTAAAACAATTGTTTCTGATTTTATTTTTCTATTCCAAGAAAGTACGCTAAGGTGAATTTTTTTAACAGCATCATCATAACTTATATTTAAGGCTTTAGAGATTTCCTTTGCCAATAAACCATCGTTGTCTTTGATCTGCGAATTAAATGATATTTGCTTAAAAGGGGGATAAAATTTTTCTTCTTTATAATCATAATCCGCTGACTTATAATTACCTAAAAAACTCCCAAAACCAGGAACGGTTACACAATCATGATCAAATAATAGTTTGCTAATATGATTAGAAAGCTGCATATATCAAAAATACATTTTTTTGATTTAAAATTTAAGCTTTAAAATAAATTTTTCAACAGTTAATTGTAACCCAATTTTTGCCTAACCCTATCTAAAACACCATTGGCAACTATTGAAGCTTTTTTCGCGCCAATTTCTAATGCAGAGTCAATCTCATTTAAGTTTGTCATGTAATGACTGAATCTTTCTCTTTGGTCTTTGAATTTAACTAATATATAATCCAATAGTTCTTTTTTTGCATGACCATATCCAAAACCTTCTTTTTTATAATTTTCTCTTAAAATATCGATTGATTTTTCATCAGCAATTAGTGAATACAATTTAAAAACATTACAACTCTTAAAATCTTTTGGCTCATCAATTGGAGTGCTATCAGTTTCAATTGACATGATTTGTTTTTTAAGTTGTTTTTCCGTTAGAAAAATATCAATCGTATTACCTTTAGATTTACTCATTTTTTCGCCATTGGTTCCAGTTACATATTTTGTATTTTCATTAATCTTTGGGCTGGGAAGAACAAATGTTTCTCCATATATATTATTAAATCTAGAAGCAACATCTCTTGTCATTTCTAAATGTTGCTGTTGGTCTTTTCCAACTGGAACAAGGTCTGCATCATAAAGAAGAATATCTGCGGCCATTAACATTGGATAAGTAAAAATTCCTGCATTTACATCATTTAATCTATCTGATTTGTCCTTAAAAGAATGAGCTAAGGTTAGTCTTTGGTAAGGAAAATGACAAGATAAAATCCAAGAAAGTTCCGTGGCAATTGCTACATCGCTCTGTCTATAAAAAATAGTTTTGTTGATATCCAATCCAAAAGCCAGCCATGCAGCAGCTGTTGCGTATGTATTATGCTTCAATCTATCTACATCTTTTATCTGAGTTAAAGAATGTAAATCAGCAATAAAAAGAAACGATTCGTTTTTTTTATCGTTAGCCATTTCAATGGCAGGAATTATCGCTCCTAAAATATTTCCTAAATGAGGAGTTCCTGTACTTTGAACCCCCGTTAAAATTCTTGACATACAAATATTATTAGCAACAAAAGTAATGGATTTAAAAAACATATTACTCATTTAGTTACTTTTACGTTATGCTTAAAATTATCAGAATTATTTTGTGCGGGCTGTACAATGTGTGGTTTTATACCCTTGCTGGGGTTACTATGATTGTTTTTTTACCGCTTCTTTTTATAACTAGCTTAAAAGAAACTTGGTATCCATATTTTTTCTGGTTTGCCAGAAATATATGGTCTTCTGTAATTTTATATGGAATGGGGCTTATTCCCAAAATTGAGTATAAGGAACCCTTTGAAAAAGGAAAAAACTACATGTTAGTAGCTAACCACAAAAGCATGATTGATGTGATGTTGATGCTTAAAGTTTGTAAATATCCTTTTGTGTTTGTCGGTAAAAAAGAACTGTTAAAACTTCCCGTTTTCTCTTTTTTCTATAAAAGAGTTGCTATAATGGTAAATAGAGATAGTGCAAAAAGCCGTAAAGCTGTATATGGTCATGCCGAAAGAAGGCTGAGCCAAGGCTTAGGAATTTGCATATTTCCAGAAGGGGCTGTATTTGGGCCCGATGTTAAACTTGCTCCTTTTAAAAACGGGGCTTTTAGGTTTTCTACAGATTTTCAAATGCCTATTGTCCCCATGTCTTTTTTAGATTGTGAAAGAAGGTATCCCTATCATTTTTCTTACAATCACTTTGTTGGTGGGCCTGGTGTTTTAAGGGTTAGGGTACACAATCACGTAAGCACAAAAGGTAAAGGGATTAGTGATATGGAAGATCTCAAAAAAGAGGTCTACGATTTAATATATAATGATTTAGAGGATTAAGCTTTTAACGCCTCTACAATTTTTAACTCTAATTCTTCACAAAGGTCAGGATTATCATTCAAAATTGCTTTGACAGAATCTCTTCCTTGTCCTAACTTTGTCTCTCCGTAACTAAACCAAGAGCCGCTTTTGTCAATGATTCCATGATTGACACCAAGATCTATAATTTCTCCCATTTTAGAGATTCCTTTACTATACATAATGTCAAACTCACTTAGTTTAAAAGGTGGTGCTACTTTATTTTTAACCACTTTTACTCTGGTTTTATTACCTAATACATTTCCATTAGTATCCTTAATCTGAGTGGATCGTCGAATATCTAATCTTACAGAAGAATAAAATTTAAGTGCATTACCACCAGTTGTCGTTTCAGGATTGCCAAACATAACGCCAATTTTTTCTCTTAGCTGATTAATAAATATAACTGTACAGTTTGTTTTACTAATATTGGAGGTAAGTTTTCTTAGAGCTTGCGACATTAATCTAGCATGAAGCCCCATTTTTGAATCGCCCATCTCCCCCTCAATTTCACTTTTTGGAGTTAAGGCAGCAACCGAATCAATAACAATAATATCAATAGCACCAGATCTTATTAAATTATCTGTGATTTCTAGCGCTTGTTCTCCATTGTCCGGTTGAGAAATAATTAACTCATCAATATTCACTTTTAGGTTTTGAGCATAAAATCTGTCAAAAGCATGTTCAGCATCAATAAAAGCAGCGATTCCTCCTGCTTTTTGACATTCTGCAATAGCGTGAAGAGTTAAAGTAGTTTTACCAGACGATTCAGGACCGTAAATTTCGATGACTCTTCCCTTTGGATAACCCCCAACACCCAAAGCGTAATCAAGTGTTAGCGAACCACTAGAAATAGACTCTATTTCTTCAGCTACAGCATCTCCCATTTTCATGACAGTTCCCTTACCATAAGTTTTGTCTAATTTGTCTAAAGTTAACTGAAGTGCTTTTTGCTTAGAATCTTTGTCTTTACTCATAAATAATTGAAATTAGGTTGAAAGCTAAAGTACAATATATTTAAATTAACTCATAATAGAAAAAGCTGGATTTTTGTTATAAATTATAAAGTATTAATTTCGCTTTTCAATGGAATTATACAATAAGCTTAGCGCTAAACAAAGAGCTGTTTTAATTGAAAAGGCGGGAGATAAAAGACTAACCTTGTCGTTTTACATATATCATGAAATTAAAAACTGTCAGCTTTTTAGAGATCACCTTTATTTGAAATGGAATGCAATTGATGTTTTAGGCAGAATTTATATTGCTAGTGAAGGAATCAATGCTCAACTTTCAGTTCCGTCAAAATACTTTAATGATTTTAAAAAAAGTATTGACCAAATTGATTTTTTAAAAAATGTAAGGTTAAATATCGCTATCGAACATGATAATCACTCTTTTTTAAAATTGAAAATTAAGCTTAGAAATAAAATAGTAGCTGATGGGCTAGATTCCTTAGAAATTGATTTAAATAAGAGTGGAAAACATTTAAACGCAACTGAATTCAATGATTTAGTTGAAAAACCTGAAACGCTTCTTGTTGACATGAGAAATCACTATGAAAGTGAAATTGGCCACTTTGAAGGGGCTATTATTCCTGATGTTGATAGCTTTAGAGAATCCTTGCCAATTATTGAGAAAACATTAGGCAAACATAAGGATTCAAAAAATATTGTTATGTACTGCACGGGAGGAATTAGGTGTGAAAAGGCCAGTGCTTTTTTAAAACACAAAGGCTTTAAAAACGTTTTTCAGCTCGATGGGGGCATTATTGAATACACCCGTCAAGTAAAAGAAAGTGGAATTACAAACAAATACGTAGGTAAAAACTTTGTTTTTGATCACAGAAGAAGTGAATCTATTTCTAATGAAATTATTTCAGATTGCCATCAATGTGGAGAAAAATGTGATAAGCATATCAACTGCGCTAATGAGGCTTGTCATCTTTTATTTATTCAATGTGAAAAATGTGCAAAACTTTACCAAAATTGCTGTTCTAAACAGTGCAAGGAAATAAATGATTTACCTCTTCAAGATCAAAAGAAACTTAGAAAAGGAAAGGGAAACAGTAATAAAATTTTTAAAAAAGGACGTTCTAAGGTTCTAAAATTCAAGAAAATATCTTGAAAAATAATTTTTGAGTTAGGCTCCTAAATTCGCTAACTTTAGATTTAATTAATATTCAAAATGAGTTGTTCAAATTGTGGTACAGATTCTAGTGGCACCCCCAAGGGATGTAAAAACAATGGAACTTGTGGTTCAGACGGCTGTAACAAAATGACTGTATTCAACTGGTTGTCAAACATGGAAATTATTGGGGAGCCCGAACATGCCAATGTTTTTGAAGTTAGGTTTAAAAATGGGAGAAAAGAATTTTATAGAAATATTGATGATTTGAGTCTTTCTATTGGTGATTTAGTTGTTGTAAAAGCTGAACGAGGATACGACTTAGGTCATGTTACTCTTAAAGGAGGCCTGATTCAAGTGCAAATGAAAAAAAAGAAAGTCGATCCGAAAAAAGATTTTCTTGCTATTGTTAGAAAGGCTACTCAAAAGGATATCGATTTATGGACTCAATTAAGAGAAAAAGAAGAGTCAATTAAAAAGAGATCTAGAGAAATGGCTATTAGCCTTAAGTTAAAAATGAAAATCTCAGATATTGAGTATCAAGGGGATGGATCAAAAGTTACTTTTTATTATACCGCAGCAGGACGGGTAGATTTTAGGCAGTTGATAAGAGACATGGCCAGGGCGTTTAACACTCGAATTGAAATGAAACAAGTTGGATTAAGAGAAGAAGCTGCAAGACTTGGAGGCATTGGTTCATGCGGAAGAGAATTGTGCTGCTCCACCTGGTTAAATGATTTTAGGTCTGTTACCACCTCTGCCGCAAGGTATCAACAATTATCTTTAAATCCTCAAAAATTAGCAGGCCAATGTGGAAAACTAAAATGTTGCTTAAACTACGAACTTGATTTTTACCAAAATGCCTTAAAAGGATTCCCTAAATCTAATACCAAAATTTTAACTGAAAAAGGTATTGCCTATTGTCAAAAAATAGATATTTTCAAAGGACTACTTTGGTTTGTTTACAAAAATGATAGTGTTGATTGGTTTGAGCTGACTGTAGAAAAGGTAAAAGAAATAATTAAAATAAATGCGTCTGGAAAAAAAATCAAAAGTCTTGAAGAATATGCCTCGGTAAGTGAAGATAACGAAGATGTCGAATTTCAAAATGTAGTCGGACAAGATAGTTTAACAAGGTTTGATAAAAAGAAATTCAAAAAGAGACGTAAGAAAAAGGTTTAGGCTTATGAGAAATTTAAATCTATTATATTTTGTTTTAATATTTTTTTTAATTGAATCTTGCTCCAATTCAAATTTAATTAAAGTTCATGAGTTTTCAAGTGGATGGAAAAATAGTGAAGTGGTAAGTTTTGATTTTGAAATTGTTGATACTTTAAAAAAACATGATTTAAAAATATTTTTAAGACATAGTAAAAACTACGAGTTTTCAAATATTTTTCTGGTCACTGAGCTTAGTTATAACAATGAAGTTGTCACTGATACATTGGAGTTTGTTTTGAGTGAAAAAAGCGGTAAATGGCTCGGTGATAAAAAACTTTCAGTTGTTGAACATTTTCTTCCTTTTAAAAAGAATCTAGAACTCAAAAAAGAAATTCCATACAATTTAAAGATTAGAAATTCCATGAGGTTAAACAATGAAATTTCTCCCATTCAAAATTTAGAAAATATTTTAGATTTGGGGCTGATAATAGAAACATCCAATTAAATGCCTAGAAAAGTAAAAAAAAGTAAGTCTATTCCAAAAAAATACAGATTGTTCTATTATGGATTCTGGCTCATCTTTATTGTTGGTTTTTTAGGGGTTTTCACACTTTTTTATTCTGCCTCAACAGGTAGGCTTGGAGAAATGCCTGATTTTAGACAATTAGAAAACCCAAATACCAATTTAGCCACTCAAATTATTTCCTCTGATAATAGGTTACTCGGGAAATTTCATTTTGGAGAAAACAGAACGCCAATAAGTTACAATGAACTCCCTAAACAATTAATTGATGCACTAATTGCAACAGAAGACGAAAGATTCTATAGCCACTCAGGAATAGATTTTAAAGCAACTGTTAGGGCCGTCGTGTTTTTAAATAAAAGAGGGGGTGCTAGTACTATTTCCCAACAACTTGCCAGACAATTATTTGTGGGGGTTCGTTCCAAGAATATTTTTGAAGCTATTGCTCAAAAAGCAAAAGAATGGGTGTTGGCAGTTAAATTAGAAAGACAATACACAAAAGAGGAGATTATAACTATGTATTTAAACATCTATGATTTTGGATATAATGGAGATGGAATAAAATCTGCCTCCAATATTTATTTTGATAAAGAGCCAAACGAACTAAACGTTCAAGAATCAGCCACTCTAGTGGGTATGTTAAAAAACTCCTCTCTTTACAACCCCTTGAGAAGACCAGAATTGGTTAAATCAAGAAGAAATGTTGTTTTTAATCAAATGTTAAAAAATGAATACATAAAAGAAAATATTTTAGATTCTTTAAAAAGTTTGCCTTTAGAAATTAAATACACCCCACAATCACACAGAGAAGGGTTGGCTACATATTTCCGAGCTTATTTACAAGAATTTATGAAAGATTGGGCGAATGAAAATAAAAAAGAAGACGGCTCAAAGTATAATCTTTATTTAGACGGTCTTAAAATCTACACGACTATTAACCATGAAATGCAGGGCTATGCCGAGGAATCTGTAAAAGCTCATATGGCTAATTTGCAAAGAGAATTTTTCAAACAAAACACACCTGAATTAAATCCAACTGCTCCTTTTTTAGATCTTGAGTCCGAAGACTCGATAAATATTTTTAAAAGAGCGATGAAAAGATCCGAAAGGTGGAGGAAAATGAGAAATTCTGGTAAATCTGAAGAAGAAATGTTTGATGCTTTTGAGAAAGAAGTGCCAATGACAATTTTCTCTTGGAATGGTAATATTGATACCATAATGAAGCCCATTGATTCTATAAGATATTATAAACATTTTATGAGGGTAGGAATGATGTCAATGGAGCCGCAAACTGGTCATGTCAAGGCTTGGGTTGGTGGAATTAATTATAAACATTTCCAGTACGACCACGTAAAGCAAGGTAAACGACAAATTGGCTCCACATTTAAACCTTTTTTATATGCGACCGCCATTGATCAATTAAAACTTTCTCCTTGCGATTCGCTCCCCGATGCTATTTACTGCATCGAACCTAACAAATTTGGTAATCCAGATCCTTGGTGCCCCACGAACTCTAGTGATAAATATGGCGGAATGCGTACCCTTAAAAATGCACTTGCAAACTCAAAAAACACTATTAGCGCTCAACTTATGGACAAAGTTGGACCTAAGCCTGTGGCGGATTTAGCAAGAAACTTAGGTATTGAATCATTCATTCCTGAAGTTCCAGCCATTGCTCTTGGAACACCCGACTTAAGTGTGTATGAAATGGTAGGTGCCTATGGAGCATTTGCTAATCAAGGCATCTATGTAAAGCCTACTATGATAACAAGAATTGAAGATAAAAATGGTATTTTACTTTACCAGGCTAATCCAGAAACTAAAGATGTAATCAGTGAAGAATCTGCTTATGTTACGCTAAATCTTTTGGAAGGAGTTACAAAATTTGGATCTGGGGCGAGATTGCGACACAATATTCCCGAAGAGGAAAGAAATCCTGTTTACAGAGATGTCGTAACTGGATATCCTTACAAATTTGAAAATGCTATTGCAGGAAAAACTGGAACTACTCAAAATCAAAGTGATGGATGGTTTATGGGAATGGTTCCCAATTTAGTTACTGGTGTTTGGGTAGGTGCGGAAGACAGGGCTACGCATTTTGAAACAATTGCCTACGGACAAGGTGCAACAATGGCGCTACCTATCTGGGGCCTTTATATGAAAAAGTGTTACGAAAACGAATCCCTTGGAATTTCTTTAGAAGATTTTTTAGCGCCTGAGGAACTAAATATTCCAATTGATTGTGAAAGTATTAAGCCTGCTGAAATTATAAATAGCGATGCTGAAGACATTGAAGGCTTAGGATTATAAATTCTTTTTTTTTAACTTATATAAATGAGTCAGCGATTAATTTCACTTGATTTTTTTAGGGGATTTACCATTGCTGCAATGATTGTAGTTAACGATCCTGGAAGCTGGACGCATGTTTTTGGGCCACTACGACACGCCTCGTGGCATGGCGCCACACCGACAGACTTAGTTTTTCCTTTCTTTTTATTTATAGTGGGAGTTTCTATTGTTCTATCACTTTCTAAAATTAAAACTGGTAATAAATCTGTTTACTTAAAAATTATTAAAAGAACGTTTATTCTTTTTGGAATCGGTATTTTTTTGGCTGTTTTCCCAAATTTTGATTTTAGTAACGTAAGAATTGCTGGCGTACTTCAAAGAATAGCGCTTGTCTATTTTTTCTGCTCAATTATCTATTTGAATTCAAATAAGATGCAACAAGTTTGGATGGGTATTTTTTGTCTTTTAATTTATTGGATTTTTATGAAACATGTTCCTTTTGGCGATTCAGTAGCAGGAATTTTAGAGCCCGGAAATAATTTTGCTGCTTGGATAGATCAGTTCATAACACCTGGAAGAATGTATCAAAAAACTTGGGACCCAGAGGGGTTTTTCAGTACTATTCCCGCCATAGCCACTGGAATTAGTGGCATGTACTGTGGTCATCTAATTTTAAGTAAATCCAAATCTTTAAAAGATAAAATAATATTAATGTATTTCATTGGAAGCATCTGTTTGTGTCTTGGACTATTATGGGATTATAGCTTCCCTATAAATAAACACATTTGGACTAGCTCTTATGTCCTTTTATCCTCAGGGCTTGGCATGTTATTTCTTGCAAGTTGTATTTGGATAATTGATCATAAAAAATTTACATTTAGCACAAGGTTTGGAATTGTTTTTGGATCAAATGCTATTTTTGCCTATGCGCTTCACGCTATGCTTGGAAGAGTATTTAGAATCCCTATTATAAATGGAAATGGCATTCAAAAAACTTGGATGGATTTTGGTCTTTCAACCGAAATTGACCCTCAAATATTCTCTTTAATATGGGCGCTTTTTTATACGTTTTTAATTTACTTAGTTGTCAATGAAATGTATAAACGAAAGATTTTTATTAAAATTTAATTCTCGTATTATTGCAATTAAATAACCTTTTTAAATGAAAAAACTTCTTTTTTTACTGTGTCTTGTCGTTTCGATAAATGCCTGTAACTCGCCTTTAGGTAATGGATTTGTTAATGATTCTGACCTAAAATTTGAAATTGGATCTGAAGAAACAGTAAAACTTTTTCAGTCCTTTGATTCTGCTTGGAAAAATCTAGATTATAAGCTTATGAAAAGTATGATTGCTGATTCAGCCTCATTTGAATTCAACGATGGTAAAATCGCTAATAGTGCTGATGCATTTATAAAAATAATTCAAGAAGATGTTAAAAAAAATAGTCAAGAGGGTAACAATTACAGCTGGACAACAGACTATGCTTTTTCTGTCAACATTGAAAATTCAAAAAAAGGAGAATGGGTAAATGCTGGGTTCACGGCTGATTTGGATAGTCTTCAAGATGGTATTACCAAAAGGATTTATAACGACTGGTACTTTTTTAATGAAAATAAAAAGCTAGAACTTTGGTATCAAAACATCAGGGTGGTTAAAGAAAAATAGTTTTACGTATGTGAAACGTGGTCACATCCCTCTGGAATATAGGCTATTATATGCCACAATTCTCCATCACTAAACACTTCAAGTCTTGTTCCTCTATCCGCATATCCATTAGCAATTTTAAAAGTAGTCCCCGAGATTTCTTCAGTTATATTTCCTGCTGAGCTATCATCACAATAAGCTACGCCATAAAGTTTTCCGCTAGAGGGGCTGCTAATTTGTAAGTAAACATTTGATTGAGCATCCCTATTAACTACAAAAGTATATTTCAAACCAATCGTTAATGCAGGTAAAGTGATTTCTATATCATTTGTTGAATCATCTTTGGGGTCAATAGAAAAAATTTGCCCAGATGGGTAAGTATTCTCATCTATTACAAAATTATCTATTCCTACATCGTCATTACTAAGCATAGTTACAGATTCTCTTCCACCCCCAGCTGATGTCCATGATAAATTACCACTTCCGTCTGTTTTTAAAACTTCACCATTAGCTCCATCAGCAGCAGGAAAAGTAAGGTCGTCAATAACCACCTGTCCAGTACCATTTGGACTGATATTGATATTACCATTAGCCCCGTCTGTTATTGTTATCGTTCCAGTAGCTGCATTTCCTGTTTTTACAGTGATGTCCGTATCCCCAATCGATTGAATAGTTCCTGAATTAACAGTTGAAAAAGTTCCTAAAGAGGGTGTCGTTGTTCCAATAGAAGTTCCGTCGATTGCCCCACCATCTATATTAACCGCATCACTTCCCTGGGTAGCAATAGTTCCTAAACCAAGAGCCGTTCTGGCACCAGGTGCATCAGTAGCACCAGTACCTCCAAGACTTAATGGAACCGTGCCAGCCGTTACTTCCTGACCAGTAATAGTTAAATAGTTATCAGTGACGGTAGCAAGAGTAACAGCAGTAGAATTGTCCGTACCAGACGCATCAACACCAAGAGCCGTTCTGGCACCAGCCGCATCAGTAGCGCCTGTGCCGCCAAGACTTAATGGAACCGTGCCGGCCGTTACTTCCTGACCATCAATAGTTAAATAATTATCAGTAATAGTGGCTAAAGAAACAGCAGTAGAATTGTCCGTACCAGCCGCATCAACACCAAGAGCCGTTCTGGCACCCGAAGCATCAGTAGCACCAGTACCTCCAAGACTTAATGGAACCGTGCCAGCCGTTACTTCCTGACCTGTAA
>JAQWJH010000060.1 GCA_029248455.1 Flavobacteriaceae bacterium | reverse complement strand
ATATCCTCCTTGTAAATACATCTGCATAATTTTAGCAACATCATTAGCATTTGAAAATAGTCCCGCATGCCCCCTAATTCCACCCTGCATAGCTGCTCCCATATCATGGACATAACCATGAACTATCGAATTTCTGAAATATTCATCAATTTCAGATGGAACAATTTTATTTAAATTAAAATTTGTAGTAGGATTATAACCTGTATAATTAGCACCTAGTGAGAAGAGAATTATTTTTTTAATTGAAAATCTAAATTTCGATTGTTCTTGTTCTCTAAAAAAGATTTCATATAATAGTAAGGTAAGTCACTGTAAACGTATGACTTGTTTTCAAAAAGCTCGCTATTATTAATATTCAAAGCAATTGAATCTAAAAAATCTTCTCTTAGAAATAAATTTTCGTTAACTTTTATTGTGAAGTCACTAGACTTTTTAGTCCTATACCAGCTATCCAGTGGTTTTTTTGTAATACTATCAATTGTGCTTTTATAGAACGGAATCCATGGAAAAAGTCCTGACTGGTGGGAAAACATTTCTTTAATAGACAAATCAGATTTATCATTTAAATTTTTATTAGGAAACATTTTGGATAAAGTAGTTTCCAAAGTAATGTTTTCATTTTCATATTCTTCCATCATCAATGGAACAGTGGAAAGAATTTTGGTTAATGAGGCTAAATCATATACATCATCCCATTCAATTTTATTTTTTGAATGGTATGTCTTAGTTCCAAAGGATTTATTGTAAACAACCTCTCCATTTCTTGCTACTAAAATTTGAGCACCTGGTGTCATTTTTTCATCAATTGCAAAACGGACTATTGAATCAATTTTATTTAGTTTTTTTATATCAAAACCTTGATTATATGGATGGCTGTAACTTAATCTTTTTAATGGTGTTGTTTTAATAGAGGTTCCAGCAGGGAATGACTCATTTATTGAAACAGGCAAAACACCTTTTGAGCCTATAGCTCCAAAAATTAATTGAGCTGTCTTCTGTTGTGTAACAGCATTGTTTTGATAAGGAACTATAATTGAAGAAATGTTTGTTAAATCTATATCCATTAAGGCATATGGCTTAGAAAAAACAGTTAAAATAACTTTAGAAGATTTAGAAATAAGTTCTAAATTACTTTTTTCAGTTGATGTAAACTTATACGATTCAAATGGGGTTTCATCAGATTTATGAAGACCAACAATTATGTGATCATAGCCTTCTATTAGTCGTAAAAAATCACTATTTGAATCAATTAAATCAACTTTTGTGTAATGATTAAGCATTTTAAAGAATTCATCAGAGTTCGAGTCGCCCATCTTTAAATAAGCTATTTTTTTAGATAAATTTCTGACAGGAACAATTTGTGATTCATTTTTTATAACAGTAATGGATTCTTTTGTTAGCTGATCCAGCAGTGCCTTATCCTTTTCAGAATTTAAATCTTCCCTAAGATTTTCTAGTATAACTGTTGAATTATTATTTAAACCAGCTTTGTATTTAGCCATTAAAATTTTTTTAACTGACTGTGAGAGTCTTTGAGTTGTTAAAACACTCTCATTTAATGCCTTTTTAATACTTAACGTGCTTTGATCCAAATCATCGGGCATCAATAACAAATCATTTCCAGCTAAAAGGGCTGCCACATCAGCAGATTCACTTTTGTTAAAATCAACAACACCTTTCATGTCCATGGCATCAGTTATTATTAGGCCATCAAATTTTAATTTCTTTTTTAAAATTTTTGTTACAATTGTTTTTGAAAGCGTTGACGGTAATTTTGGTTTTTTTTCCAGTGAAGGAACTTCCATATGAGCGACCATAACACTCGAGAGGTTATTTTTTATCAATTCTTTAAAAGGATAAAGCTCAACATCATTAATTCTTTTTGAATCAAAATTAATTGTAGGAAGAGTTTTATGTGAATCTTGAGAAGTGTCTCCATGACCTGGAAAGTGTTTTGCAGAACCCATTATTCCTTGACTTTGCATTCCTTTTAGATAGGCGATTGATTTATTAGTAACATTAAATTTATTTTCACCAAATGATCTGCTCCCAATCACAGGGTTGTTAGGGTTTGTGTTGATGTCGACAACAGGCGCGAAATTGATGTGAACCCCTAATCTTTTGGAATGAACACCAATTCTTTCACCAACTTCATAAATCAATTTATTATTTTCTATTGCACCCAAAGTCATATTGAAAGGGAATGAAAATGCATCATCTAAGCGCATACCAATGCCCCACTCAGCATCCATACCAATTAAAAGGGGAACCTTTGAAATAGATTGAAATCTATTTGTTGCAATGGCTTGATCTTTGACGTTTCCAAGCGAAAAAATCAAACCTCCTAAATGATTTGTTTTTATAATGTCTGCTATTTCATCCATCCTTTCAGGTCCATCTTTAGAAGCAACCCAAATAGTAAATAGTTGTCCAATCTTTTGATCGATAGTCAAACTGCTGTATACGCTGTCAACCCAAATTTTTTGATTCTCATAATCTTTAGTTACTAGTGAACTTTGAGAAAACAAAGAGCTTGAGAAAAAAGAGAAAAGTATGAAATATAAATACCTAGTCATCTTGAATTATTTAAAAATAAAAGTATTGAATTATCATGTATCTAATTATAATTTTAGCTGAAAGCTTTGTAATTAACTATTAAAAAAACGCGCATGCCAACTTTCAGTAGCAGGAACTTCCCAATTTTCATTAAAATCTCCAATATCTAATACTAAATTATTGAAAACTATGGTGTTTTTTGAAACAGACTTATTTTTAACAAGTTTTTTAAAATCAACAATTGATTTGTAAGAAATATAATCCCCCTGTTTGAAAGAAATATTCATTTTGTCTAAAAGATCAATTTGATACTTATTTTCTAAATCTTTAATAAAATGAACACACTTATCAATTGAACAGCCTGTGGCAGCATTTACTGACTCATCCAAAGCAATTATTATAAATCTGTCATATTTGATAGTGTAAGCTACCTTAAGTTCGGCTTTATGTGCCGTCCAATTTTCAAGGAAAAGTGATAGTGATTTTTCTATCTCTACCAATTCATCCTCAAAAAATTTTCTATTGGACTGAAAAACCCATATTCTTGAGTTTTTATCCATTTCAGAGAAAGGTATTATCATAAGTCTGAGGCTTGATTTATTAGTTCAGCAATATCAAGAACTTTAACTTCGTTTTCTTTCTTTTTATTTTTTATACCGTCGGTAAGCATTGTATTACAAAATGGACAGCCAGCGGCTATAATTTCAGGTTTAGTTTCTAAAGCCTCTTCTGTTCTTTTTATATTAACCTCTTTGTTACCAGCCTCTGATTCTTTAAACATTTGAGCGCCTCCAGCTCCACAACAAAGACCTTTTTGCTTACAGCTTTTCATTTCTGAAAGTTCAGCATCTAATTTTTGAAGAACATCTCGTGGGGCTTCATAAACGTTGTTAGCTCTGCCTAAATAACACGGATCGTGAAAAGTAATTCTCTTACCCTTGAAAACACCACCTTTGACTGTTAACCTACCTTCTTTTAAAAGTGATTTTATGAACTGTGTGTGATGAATAACTTCATAATTTCCACCAAGTTCAGGATACTCATTTTTTAAAGTGTTAAAACAATGAGGGCATGTAGTAACTATTTTTTTAACGTTATATCCGTTTAATACTTCAATATTGGTAAGTGCTTGCATTTGAAATAAAAACTCATTTCCAGCTCTTTTAGCAGGGTCTCCGGTACATCCTTCTTCAGATCCCAAAACAGCAAATGAAACATTAGCTTGATTAAGAATTTTCGCAAAAGCTTTTGTAATTTTTTTAGCTCTTTCGTCAAAACTACCGGCACAGCCAACCCAAAAAAGAATTTCGGGTGTTTTACCTTGTGCTAGTAAATCAGCAAATGTATTAATCTGTATATTACTCATAATTAATCATGTTGACCATCATCAAAGACTTCAATAGTGACTTCTTTTTCTACTAAATCAGTGAACTTTCCATTATATCTGGTTGCTTTAACTAAATGATTGTCTACCCAATGATAATTACCGCCTCTTGGTTTTCCCATTACCATACTGTGGAATTTAAAACCATGTTTATTTAACCAATCTTCTGTTACTTTTCTGTGATCCTCTGTTCGAGATGTAAAAAAACAAATCACATGACCCTGATCATACCATTTATTAAGTGTCTTTAACGCATCGGGGTACAAATTAGCAGTTGCCATTCTCTCTGGCTCTTCATTTGGTATATCGTCACATATGGTTCCATCAATATCAATTAAATAATTTTTAATACCATTGGGCAGTACCGGACTAATATGTTCTCCATCTTCAATTTTTTCACTTAATATTTTTTCAACTTCTTCTTTTTTCATCAGTTTAATTTTAATTTAAAATTCATTTTTCCAATTTAATTTATCCATTTGATTAAATGGCCAAGGAGCGCCATTATTTTCTATATTATTCATCATATTATTTAATTCGGAGGGCGCAGCAGATTTCTCCATCACTAAATATCTTCTCATATCGATAATTATTGATAGCGGATCAATTCCGATAGGACAGGCTTCAACACAAGCATTACACGAGGTGCAAGCCCATAATTCTTCCGAACTAATATGATTTTCAAGTAATTGTTTTCCATCAGATTTAAACTCTCCCTTATTCAAATCAATATTTCTACCAACCTCCTCTAGTCTATCTCTTGTATCCATCATAATTTTCCGTGGAGACAACTTTTTACCCGTTTGGTTAGCCGGACATTCGCTTGTACACCTACCACACTCAGTGCATGTGTAAGCGTTTAGTAACTGAATTTTCGAAAGGTCAAAAACATCAGAGGCCCCAAACTTTGGAACCACTTGATTAGTTTCTGGAGTTGCAAATGGATCTATACTTGGGTCTAACATCATTTTAACTTCGTTAGTCACAGATTTTAAATTTGAAAACTTACCCTTCGATTCTAAATTAGCAAAGTAGGTGTTAGGAAAAGCTAATAAAATATGAAGATGTTTTGAATAATATAAATAATTTAAAAAAAAGAAAATTCCTGTAATATGCAACCACCAAGCAGTTCTTTCAATAATGATTACCGAATTAATTGACAAACTATCAAAAAAAGGTAATAAGTATTGACTAACTGGGAAATATCCAGCAGAAATATAATTTGGATCAGAACTATTAATTTGTAACCAAAAATCTGAACCGTTCATGGTTAAAAATAAGGTCATTAAAATTAGTTCTATATATAGTATCCAGTTAGCATCTGTTTTTGGCCAACCTTTCATTTCATTATTTAAAAAACGTGTGATTGTTAAAATATTTCTTCTTATCCAAAAAATAACAACAGAAATAATAACAAGAAGAGCAAAAATCTCAAAAAATCCAATTAAAAAATTATAAAAGGGACCTAGGTAAGGGGCAAAAACTCTATGAGTACCAAAAAATCCATCAAATAAAATTTCTAATAACTCAATATTAATTACCAGAAAACCTAGATATACAACTATATGTAAAATTCCGACAATTGGTTTGTCAATCATTTTAGATTGTCCAAATGCAATTCTCAGCATTTGAGCCCATCTTTGTTTTTTATTATCATTTCTATCAATAGGAATTCCTAAATTTATATTTCTGTAAATTCTCTTTACATTACGCATAAAAAAAAACAAAGTAATTGTAAAAAAAATAATGAAAATTATATTTGGAATGTAGGTTAACAAAAACTATTCTGATTTGTAAGGTTTATTTTTTTTTCCA
The DNA here is from genome assembly GCA_029248455.1 of Flavobacteriaceae bacterium. Lineage (GTDB taxonomy): Bacteria > Bacteroidota > Bacteroidia > Flavobacteriales > Flavobacteriaceae > MAG-121220-bin8. The sequence continues at coordinate 8,063 of JAQWJH010000060.1, read as the reverse complement.
AAAAGGGAAAAGTGAATGTACCGGTTCGGATTTAACCTAATATCCTCAAGTAATAAATCAATTGATCTTGATGCCTCATTCAAATTATTAAATAAAGAATCGTTAACAATTAATTTTGAAATAGTTCCCTGACCTTTGTTGATATTACTTAATATTGAAGAAAGATCGTCTGAGGATTTTTTAAAATTAGCAAGTGTAATATCCAAATCTGAATTAGTAAGTGACGAGGTTATATTACTCAAATCTTTTGAAATTTTTGATACATTACCAATAGTTAAATCAACTCTTGATTTATTGGATTTAACAATATCATTTATGGCTGAAGATGTCTCTTTTAACTCGGCTATAGTATAATTAAAATCAGAAACACTATTTCTTAAATTAGCTCTAGTTGAATCATCAAAAACTCTATTGATTTTAAATAAAACAGAGTCAGCACTCATAACCATTGACTCAATTTTTACTTGAAGATTTGTAATTTTTTTATTAACCAAGTCTGTTAGTCCTGGTGCTATTGAAGATTTTAGAGTGTCACTAGAAACTGCTTTTCTAGATTTATCACTAGATGGAATAATTGCAAGGGCTTTACCACCAATAAGTCCAGTCTCATATATTTGAGCCAAACTATTAATAGAAAATTCAATATCATTTTCTACTCTAAATTTTACTAGCAATTTATTTCCATTGTGAAAGGAAATTTTTTGAATACTTCCAACAGGCAATCCATTAACAGTTACAGGAGTTCCATTAACTACACCCTCTACATCTGAATAAACAGCGTAAAATGTTCTGTCGGTGACAAAAATATCGTTAGATTTCAAATAACTAAAACCAAAAATAAATAAACCAATACCAAGGAGAACTAAAATTCCTGTTTTTACCTCATTGTTAATTTTCAAAATTATTTTTTTTAATATTAAATCAAAGTTATGAATAATTTAATCATATTCTTCAATAAGAATTCATGTTTAAAAAATCATCAATTGAAATTCTATTTTCATTATTAAATGCAACTATAACAGCATCGTTAAAACCTGATTTTTTTGCTTCAACTAGAAATTTTTTGGCTTCCTTGTAATCAGTGGTATATTGATAAAAATACTTGTAATTTTTTCCATTTTTTAAATAACTTAATTGATCTAAACCTTTAAAATTATATGACTTAAGCGGAAGAAATTTAGAACCAGATGAGATTTGTATTTTTAAATATGTATTGTTTGAATCATTTTCATCTATAATTTCTGAGGATAATTCAGTGAAAGATTCTGTAATAGTAGTTTTGTATTTTATTATCGCATCAGCTATTGTGCCTGACATCTCAAATTGTCCTTTTTTAGAATTTAAATATTTACCTTCATTTTTATTTGTTAAAAACCCTGTTTCTACCAATACACTAGGCATATAAGTATACTTTAATACAATAAAACCAGCCTGTTTTACAGTTCTGTTTTTTCGTTTTAAATTCTTTACAAAAAAGTCTTGAATTAAATTTGCAGCTTTAATACTTTGATCTAAATATTCTTCTTGCATTAAAACTAAACTTATTACAGATTCTGGACTATTTGGATTAAAACCACCATATTTTTGCTCATAATTTTCTTCTTTAAAAATCACAGAATTTTCTTTTTTTGCAATTTCAAAATTTCTTTGATTCGCATGTAACCCTAAAACAAATGTTCCAGCACCATAGGCATTGGAGTTATGAGCATCACAGTGGATAGAAATAAATAAATCTGCTTTAGCTTTATTTGCAATCTCTGCTCTTTTAAATAAGTCTACAAAAACATCTTTTTTTCTAGTATAAATAACATTAATATCGCCTTGTTTTTCAAGTTCGGCTCCGACTTGTAAGGCAATTGAAAGAGCTATGTTTTTTTCATAATATCCGTTTCCTCTGTTTCCAGGGTCTTTCCCCCCATGACCAGCATCTAGAACAACAGTAAAAGAATCATTTATAGATTGAGAAAAAATTAAATTAGAAATAAATATGAAAAAGAAAAACAATGGTTTTCTTAAAAGATTGTTAAGGTTGTTATTCATAAAAATTAATCTTTCAAAATTATATGTAATTTTACCTATTAATATCATTGTTCTTGCAAACAAAATTTATATATAAATCACCAATTGTTAAATTAATTTTTATTTTTTTATTATTTATTGGTACAAAAATTAATTATTCACAAGATATTAAGGAAAATGACTCGATTTCAAAAAATGATTCTCTAGTAAAAAAACCTCTTCTTCTAGGAAAAATCACTAGAAATGCTAAAGGATACATAAAAATTGATAAAGAAAAAGGTAAGTTATATTTATATGATAGAGCTGAATTATATTACCAAGACACGGAACTAAGATCAGGAATTATTGTACTTGATTATAACAAAAATGAGGTGTCAGCTGGAAGAATTAAAGATTCAAGTGGATTGCTATCTCAACCCCCTTTTTTTAAGCAGGGAGGAAATGAAGTTAACCCGGATTCAATAAGATTTAATTTTGATACAAAAAAAGCATTAATTTGGAATTCCAAGAGCGAACAAGGAGGTATGAATGTAGTTGCTGAGGCGACAAAGAAAGAAAATGATTCCATTTATTTTATCAAAGATGCTAAAGTTACAACCTCTAAAAATGAAGATAATCCAGAATATTACATAAGAGTAAGAAAAGGTAAATTCATTCCAAAAAATAAAATTATTGCTGGATTAAGTAATCTTTATATCGCAGATGTACCAACTCCTGTTTTTTTACCATTTGCATATTTTCCATTAACACAAAATAGAAAAACAGGTTTTATATTCCCATCAATTGGACAAAACAATAACAGAGGATATTTTATTCAAAATGGTGGGTATTATTTTGCATTTAATGATTTTTTTGATTTTACTCTTCTTGGGGACTATTACACCAATGGAAGTTATGGTTTTAGAAATGAATCAAATTATAGAAAAAGATACAGGTATAATGGTTCCTTGAGTTTGAGATTTGAAAACTTAATTGATGGAGAAAGAGGATTGCCTGGCTATTCAAAAAGCAATATCTATAATTTTAGGTGGTCCCACAGTCAAGATTCCAAATCAAATCCAAATAGTCGATTTTCTGCATCTGTAAATTTAGGAAGTAGTAATTATTTTCGAGAATCCGTAAATCAATTGAATACACCAAATTTTTTAAACAATACAATGAATTCCTCTGTCTCCTACTCAAAGACATTTAGAGGGTATCCGTCTGTTAACATGTCTCTAACTGCTTCACATTCTCAAAATACAAGGACAAAGACAGTAAACTTAAGTTTACCTAATTTAAATGCTAGTATGGAAAGAATTTATCCTTTTGTAAAAAGAAATGGTCAGAAAAAAGGCATTTTAAAAAATATAAATCTTCAATATTCACTCAGAGGTGAAAATAGAATTCAAACCAATGATTCATTGTTTTTAAAAAAAGAGATGTTTAATGATGCTAGTTATGGAATGAAACATTCCATTCCAATTAGTACAAATTTCAAAGTATTAAAACATTTTAGTATTAGTCTTGGCGGAACTTTTGAGGAGGTTTGGACAGGACAAACAATTAAAAAAAATGATTTTGATGTTGTTAACCAAACCTTAGGAAAAAGGGATACTATAAAAGGGTTTGATAGATTTAGTAAGTATAATTTTAGTGCAAATATAGGAACTACTGTTTATGGGGTATTTAATTTTAAAGAAGGAAAAAAAATTCAATCGATAAGACATGTAATTCGACCATCAATTAGTTATGGAATTAATCCTAGTTTTGAAAAATACTATGATGAATACATAATAGATGCTGAGGGGAATACAAGAGAATATTCAAGATTTGAGGGAGGATTTTATGGTGCACCTGGAAATAATTTTTCTAGCAATGTAGGTATTTCAGTTAGTAATGTTTTAGAAGCAAAAATAAAAGACCGGGATAGTACAGTTATAGAACCTAAGAAGATAAAGTTATTAAATAACTTAAACTTTAGTACTAGTTATAATGTTGCAGCTGATTCACTGAACTGGAGCCCAGTTAGAATGACTACAGGAACATCACTACTTGATAATAAATTAAATATCAATGTTGGAGCTACTTTTGATCCATATGCCCTAAATGATCAAGGGACTAGAATTAATAAATTTCACAGTGGGGGCTTTAGAATGACAAGCGCAAATATAAATATGGGTTTTTCAATTGCTAGTAAAAATTCTAAAAATGATAAATCAAAAGAAAGTGATAACTCAAGAAGCGGAGGAAGAGATGATGATTTGTTTGGAAGGGTTGATGACTTTGCAGATAGCTCATTTGATAACGAAGAAGATGAGGAAGAGGATGAAGAGGACTTAGACTTAGAATTCTACAATAATCAAATGCCATGGGATATTAAGTTTGCTCACTCATTAACATATAATAACAACTCTGGGCAAAAACAAATATCCAACAACTCTTTAATGTTTTCTGGAAATATTTCACTATCAAAAAAATGGAAAATTGGAGGGTCCTCAGGCTATGATTTTAAAAATTCAGGAGTGACTTATACGCAGTTGAGATTTGAGAGGGATTTAGATAGTTGGAAAATGAATTTTAATTGGGTTCCTTTTAGCACAAGAGCTTCCTGGTATTTTTTTATTGGAATCAAATCTGATTTATTAAGCGATTTGAAATATGATAAACGAAGATTACCAGATAAAAGGCTTTAGAATGAAAAAATATTTATTTTTATTATTAATCTTAACAAGTATGAGTATTTACTCACAAAAAAATATGAAAAAAATTATTAATACAGAAAATGCACCATCGCCTTTAGGGCCTTACAATCAAGCAATATTAACAGATGGCACTCTATATGTTTCGGGTCAAGTGGCTTTAGATACTGAAACAAAAGAATTAGTTAGAGGAACCATTCAAGAGGAAACTGAAAAAGTCATGAATAATATTTTAGCGATACTTGAAGAGGCTGATTTCACATTTGAAAACATTGTTAAAACCACGATTTTTATTACAGATATGAATAATTTTAAACTGATTAATGAAACTTATGGTAAATTTTTTAATGAGAAAACTGCGCCTGCAAGAGAAACTGTAGAAGTCTCAGCATTACCATTGGGTGCCCGAATAGAAATTTCTGTTATAGCTAAATCAAATTAATTTGATAATGATTGGTGATAGGCTACTAAACCATCAATAGGTTTTTTTAATATTTTTCCACAAATCAATCCCTTAGATTTAAGTGATTTCTTTAATTCTTCTTGTAAATAAAACCCAATCGAACCAATAAAATGTAATGGAACTTCTAAATGATTATCAAATTGATGAATTTGATTTTTAATAAATAAATTAAAACCTTTTTTAATTAATTTTTTTGAATATTTTAATTCTTTATTTAATACTAGAAATTTGGCAAACTTTGCTAAATAAGTATTAGGATTAGGTTTTTTATATAAATGATCTTTGATTAATTCGGCTTCTAACTCAAATTCATCTTTGAATTTTTTTTGCAAATCATTGGGCATTTTATTAAAATAACAATCTCTCAATAATTGTCTTCCAAAATAATTTCCACTGGCATCATCCATTAAAACATATCCTAATGAAGTTATTTTTTGATGAACTTTGTATCCATCATAATAACTACAGTTGGAACCGGTTCCTAGAATAGAAACTATAGCCTTTTCACCTAGACTACAACACGCATAAACAGCTGCATAAGTATCTTCCTTAATAAGAATATTAGCATTTTCAAAAATAGGTTTAAAAACTTTACTAATTAATTGTTTTGGAGGTTCTGTTCCACAACCTGCTCCGTAGAAAAAAAGATCGGTAACCATTTTTCTGGATTGATAAATTTCAAAATTATTAATTATCCTTTCCTCTAAAATGTATTCAGTTAATACCTGTGGATTTAAACCCAAAGTTTGAGTTTCAAACAACTTTTCACCCTTTTCATCTATTGCTATCCAATCTGTTTTTGTAGAGCCGCTATCAACTATTAACTTCATAAAAGATTTTTTATAATGAATCTATATGACTTGCTAAATCTATAAGTTTATTAGAGTAACCTGCTTCGTTATCATACCATGAGATAATTTTAAAAAAAGTATCATTAAGTTGAATTCCAGCATTGGCGTCAACAATAGATGTTCTAGCATCACCAATAAAGTCTTGAGAAACAACCAAATCTTCAGTAAAACCTAATACACCTTGAAGTTCGTTTTGAGAAGCTCTTTTTAATTCACTCATTACCTCATCATAGCTAGTATTTGAATTTAATTTGACTGTTAAATCAACAACAGAAACATTTGCAGTTGGAACTCTAAATGCCATTCCAGTAATTTTTCCCTCTAAACTTGGTATTACCTTAGTAACTGCCTTAGCTGCTCCAGTTGATGCTGGCATAATATTGACAAGGGCACTTCTACCCCCTCTATAATCTTTTTTTGATGGGCCATCTACAGTAAATTGAGTAGCAGTTGTAGCGTGAACAGTGGTCATAAGAGCCTCCGCTATTCCAAATTTATCATTTAAGACCTTGGCAAGTGGTGCTAAACAATTGGTAGTACATGAAGCATTAGAAACAATTGTTTGATTTTCTTTTACATCGTGATGATTAACTCCCATAACAAACATTGGAGCGTCTGGGGATGGAGCTGAAATAACAACTTTTTTTGCACCACCATCAATGTGAGACTGAGCTTTTTCTAAAGAGGTAAAAATTCCAGTACATTCCAAAGCAACATCAACACCAACAGAGTCCCATCTTATTTCTTTAGGATCTCTTTCTGCAGTTATTCTAATTTCATTTCCATCAACTAACAAATGGCCATTTTTAGTTTCTACATTAGCATTACAAATGCCATGAACTGAATCATATTTTAGTAAATAAGCTAAATGTTCAACATCTAAAAGATCATTAATAGCTACTACATGAACGTCATCTCTTTTCAGTGAAGCTCTAAAAACCATTCTACCTATTCTTCCAAACCCGTTTATTCCAATTTTAATTTTTGACATTTTTATAAATATTTATTTAAGCGTTCAAACTTAAAAAAATTTATTGAACCAGAGATTTTTTATGAATTTTTTTAAGTATTTATAAGGATTTGATAAAAAAAAAGAAAATATCTAAGATTATATCAAATTTTAAGTATTCATTATCTCAGAAACTCTTAATAATTCAGAATTAATTTTAGATGTACCTTTAATTGCTGATTTGAGAGGGGTCAGTATCAATTTACCTTGATCAACACCAACCATTTCACAACAATACCCCTCCATTAACGACTCTACTGCTTTGACACCCATTCGAGTTGCTAAAACACGATCAAAACAAGAGGGAGATCCTCCTCTTTGCATATGACCTAATACTGAAACTTTAATTTCATAATCTGGGAATTTTTTTTCAACATTTTTAGCTAATTCAAATACATTACTTCCAGTTTTATCACCCTCAGCGACAACAACAATACTGGATGTCTTTCCTGCTTTTTTACTTTTCTTTAATGAAAGAATTAATTCTTCTATTCCATTACTTTCCTCTGGTATTAAAATTTCTTGAGCTCCAATAGCTATTCCCGAATTTAAAGCAATGTGCCCAGCGTCTCGACCCATAACCTCTACGAAAAATAACCTATCGTGCGATATGGCAGTATCTCTTATTTTATCAATAGCATCCATCACAGTATTTAAAGCAGTATCATATCCAAGTGTGTGTGTAGTTCCAAATAAATCATTATCAATAGTACCAGGAATGCCTAATACAGGAACATCAAATTCTTTTTGTAAAATCATACCTCCTGTGAAAGATCCGTCCCCTCCGATGATAACTAGAGCATCAATGTTATTATTTTTAATATTTTGAAAAGCTTTTTTTCTTCCCTCCCTGGTCCTAAACTCCTTAGATCTTGCAGAATACAACATGGTACCTCCCCTGTTTATAATCCCTCTAACGCTTCTAGTATTTAATTTTTTAAAATCTTCGTTTATTAAACCTTGAAAGCCTCTTGAAACTCCGATGCATTCAATTTTATTGTAAGCACAAGTCCTTACTACAGCTCTTAAAGCAGTATTCA
>JAQWJH010000047.1 GCA_029248455.1 Flavobacteriaceae bacterium | reverse complement strand
ATTTGAATCTTACGGCAGAACGTTCGGAAGAAATGAAAGTAATGATGATTACAGAGTTTACGGAGCATACTTATCTACAAAAACAGATGTAACAAAAGATTTAATTTTATCTCTTTCAGGGCGTTATGATATTTTTTCTGCGCTTGAAGCAAAATCATTTTCTCCCAGAGTTGGATTAGTTTGGAAAGCTACACCAAGACACAGTTTTAGGTTAACATACAACAAAGCACATATACCACCATCTGCTTTAGATATGTTTTTAGACCTTCCTGTTGGATTTATGCCAGGTGATATAAACATAACTCTTCTTGGAAACAGTCAAGCACAAACATTTGACAACATTAAAACCAAATACTTATTTGGTGGTGGTGCTGTGCCTTCAAATCCTGGAATCGGAATGCCTCACGCGACATTATTTGCAGTTTTAGCTCCAGGAACTATTGGAGCAATTCAAGCTCCCAATTCTCCTTTTGCAGCTTTAGCTTCATTTGTCCCTTGGCTAAGTAGTCAAAATACTTTAGCTACTGTTGCTGGTACTGCTGGTTTTACTAGTGGTGTATTACTTGACACTGATGGTAATCCTTTTGGCCCTTTGCAAGGTGGAGATAAAGGAAAACTTCAGATTGATCAAACCTATGAAATTGGTTTCAATGGTATGCTTTCTGATAATTTATCATGGAGTGTTGATGTGTACAATACACAAAAGGAAAACTTTTTTGCTCAAACAATTTTATCTCCTTTGGTTGCATTTCCAACTCTTGCAACAGATGTTGCTGCTACATATTTTCCAATTGCATATGATTATGCATTTAATACAATTTTTGGAGGTGTTAATGGGACTCAGCCATTTGCAGATCAACTTGCAACAGGAATGACAAATCTTCTTGTTGGTGGTGCTTTACAAGCTGGTCTTAATGGTGCAGTTGGAGTAATTGAGTCAGACCAAGCCCCTAATAATGGTAAAAATAACATCATGATGGGTTACAGAAACTTTGGTAAAATCAAATATTGGGGAATTGATACAGGTTTGAAGTGGAGACCGTCTGATAACCTTAGTATGTTTGTTAATTATTCCGGAGTTAGTGAAACTGAATTTGCCAGAGATGATATTGGTGACATTAATGAAACTAACACCTACTTCATGAACCACTCAAAAACAAGAGTTAAATCTGGATTCAATTATGCTGCTGGTAAATGGGTATTTGGACTATCTCACAAATACGACAGTGGTTTCAATGCTGATATGGGACAATTTTATTCAGGACTTGTAGGACAAAGAAATATTTATGATACTAATATTGGACTTAAAGTTTCGCCTAAAACATACATAGACCTTGCAGTATACAATTTAGGTGGTGAAAAATACTCTGTATTCCCTGGAATGCCTCTAATAGGTATGAGTGGATTACTAACATTAAGACTAGATCTTTAATAAAAGATAAATATAATTAGTGACAGATCTTAAAAATAAAATAGCCCTCGTAACAGGCGCGGGTTCGGGAATAGGAAGAGCAACGTCAGTTGCTCTTTCTGTTAAAGGTGCAAAAGTTATTGTGACAGATCGCAATGAAGATTCAGGTAATAATACTGCTAAAAATATAATTTCAAATGGTGGTAAAGCCGTTTTTCATAAACTAGATGTTTCTAACACCAGCGAAATTGAAACTGTAATTAAAAAAATATTTGATATTGAAGGTAGTATTGATTTAGCTGTTAACAACGCTGGAATTGGAGGAAATTTTGATGGAATTCATAAACTAAGTCTAAAGGATTGGAATAACACAATCAATATAAATTTAACTGGAGTGTTTTGCTGTATGCAAAATGAAATTAAATATATGCTAAAACAAGGAGCTGGAAGAATTGTAAACGTAGCTTCTATGGCAGGAATTAAAGGTGTTGGAGGTGGTTCAGCATATTGTGCATCAAAACATGGAGTTTTAGGTCTAACTAAATCTGCTGCTATTGAATATGGTTCCCATAATATTAGGGTGAATGCTGTTTGTCCTGGTTTTATTGAAACTGAAATGATAAAGCAAGTGCCAAAAAAGATTTTAGAATTTAATACCCTGGTTAATCCCATGAAAAGAGTTGGTGATAGTAAAGAAGTTGCTGACAGCATTGTATGGCTACTAAGTGAAGAATCATCTTTTGTAAATGGATCTTCAATGAATATTGATGGAGGATATGGAAATGTTTAAAAAAATAGTATAAAATGAAAAAACCTGAATTTATTAACGAACTAAATATTCCTGCTGTTGCAGCACCAATGTTTTTAATATCTGGACCAAAATTAGTTCTTGAGTGTTGTAAAAATGGAATTGTAGGAACTTTTCCTGCATTAAACCAAAGAACAACAGAAGGATTTGAGGAGTGGGTAATTGAAATTAAAAAAGGATTAGAAGATTTTGAAAAAGAAACTGGAAAAAAAGCTGCACCTTTTGGAGTTAATTTAATTGTTCATCACTCCAATCCAAGAGTTAAAAAGGATTTAGCTATTTGCATCAAGCATAAAGTGCCATTAATTATAACCTCACTAGGAGCTGTAAGTCAACTCGTAAGCGCTGTTCACTCATACGGCGGACTTGTGTTTCATGATGTAATTAAAAAAAGACATGCTGAAAAAGCTGCTGAGGCTGGTGTTGATGGATTGATTTTAGTCGCAGCAGGTGCTGGTGGACACGGTGGGACACTTAACCCCATGCCCTTTATTTCTGAAGTGAGAAGCTTCTTTGATAAAACAATTTTACTATCAGGTTGTATTTCTAATGGAAATGATGTTGCTTCTGCAATGCAAATGGGAGCAGATTTGGCATATATGGGAACAAGATTTATAAATACTAAGGAGAGTCAAGCAGATGAAAAATATCAACAAATGATAATTGAATCCTCCGCAAGTGATATCATTTATACAGCTGCAGTTTCTGGAGTTAATGCAAATTTTTTAAAACCTAGTTTAGAATCAATGGGTATAACAGAAGAAATGTGGGGGGATAAGGCAAAGATGGATGTTGAGAATGAAGCGAAAGCATGGAGTACAATTTGGTCAGCGGGTCAAGGTGTTACGACTATTAAAAACTGTCCAACAGTAAAAGAATTAATAGAAACAACAAAAAAGGAATTTTTTGATTCTATTGAAAATCAAACTAAGCTTTTAGACAAGTATTCGTAAAAATCTATAAACCAGTTTAAGGATTCTGGATTTCTTAATGAATCTTTACTAACTACATTTTCAGGATTTTTACCCATTAATATTTTTTTTATTGGTACTTCAACTTTTTTTCCGCTTAGTGTGTAAGGGATATCGGGTACTTTAAAAAATAAATCAGGGACATGTCTTGGTGAACATTTTGATCGAATCAAAACTTTTAGTTGTTCACTATTAATAGGTGAAGAAGATTTAATAAAAAGAATTAATTTATCACTATTATTTTTATTAATATGAATTATTAACGCGTCATCAATATCCATTAAATTATTTAATACACTGTAAATTTCGGAACTTCCAATCCTAACTCCAGATCTATTTAAAGTAGAGTCGGATCGTCCATGAACAATAAACCCTCCATTATTAGTTTCAGTTACCCAATCTCCATGGTTCCAAATATTTTTGAATTTAGAATAATAACTGTCCATGTATCTAATATCACCTTTATCGTTCCATAAAAAAATTGGCATCGAAATAAAAGGTTTAGTTAGAACCAGTTCACCCATCTTTCTTTTTACCTTTTTACCATCATTATCCCATACCTCAACTGCAGCTCCCAACATTTTACATTGTATTTCACCAGGAAAGACTTTTGAATTAATATTTCCCCCGATAAAAGCAGTACAAACATCTGTTCCGCCACTTAAAGATATAATATGAGTATTTGGAAAAATTTTACTTAGACCAATATTTGTTTCTTTAAATAATGGTGAGCCTGTAGAACCAATAGTTTTCAAAAATGAATAATCCGAGAAATTAATATTATCTGGTAATTTTGATAAAAAATTTTTAAAAAAAACAGCTCCATGTCCAAAGTGATTAATTTTCGCTTTTTTAGCTAATCTCCAAAGCACACCATTATCAGGATAAATAGGAGACCCATTGTAAATACATAAAGACGAACCAATCAAAAGACAACTTAAAGAGTAATTCCACATCATCCAACCTGTTGTTGAAAACCAGAAATAAGTATCTCTGTTAGAAACATTTTGATGAATTGACAAAGCTTTATAATGTTCTAAAATCATTCCTCCAGTTCTGTGAGTAATTGCTTTAGGTTTTCCTGTTGTTCCAGAGGAAAATAAAATCCAAATTGGATGATCAAAATCCACGGGAGTAAAATTTAAATCAACTTTTCTGTATTCAACTTCAAATTTTGATTTAGAATTTAAATCTAGAACAGAAGAAATGGATTTTATTGATTTTTTTAAACTTAAAATCTTTGCATTTAAGGAAAATTTATTACCATTATATTTATAAGTTGAGTGATAAAATAAAAATTTAGGTTGAATTTGATTAAAACGATCCAAAACAGAATCATATCCGAAATCTGGAGAACATGATGACCATATTGCTCCTAATGAATTAACTGCTAAAAATGCTGCTATCACATCAGGCGAGTTGGAACAATAACCCACTACCCTATCACCTACATTTATATTGTTTTTAATTAAAATTTCTTGAAATTCTAATGTCTTAATTTTTAAAGAATTCCATGAAATTTCGGAATATTCTCCAGTCTCGTCTTGATACTTAATAGCTGGAGTTTTGAGACTATCATTTTTAAAAACATTTTTTGAATAGCTGATTTTTGAACCATTGAACCATTGTGTTTTGATAAAGTTTTTGTTTGGTTTATAAATATGATTTGAATATTTATCAAAGTCAATTTTAAAAAAGCTAACAATAGAATCCCAAAAAACAGAAGGTTCATTAACACTCCAACTATGTAACTCTTTGTAAGATTCAAACTTTAATTTATTTTTTGAATACAGGAACTCTTTATAACTAGACAAGATAGATTTCACACCCTAATAATTATATTAAAAATGGTATTTTAGTCAAAGCTAATATACTCAACCTATCATGATTAAAGAAAAATTCGATTTAAATAATAAAGTAGCTGTAATAACGGGAGCGTCAAAAGGAATTGGTGAATCTATAGCAAGAGGACTTGCAGAATTTGGTGCAAATGTTGTCATAAGTAGTCGAAAACAAGAAGCTGTTGATAAAGTGGCTTCTAAGTTTAATTCTGAGGGACTTTCAGCTATTGGAATTGAATGTCACGTAGCTAAAGAAGATCATCAAAAAAAATTAATAAGAAAAGTTATGGACAAATTTGGTCGTATTGATATTCTTATTAATAATGCGGGTACTAATCCTTATTTTGGACCAATTGATAAAATGCCATTGAATCTGTACCAAAAAACAATGGATATTAATTTAAATTCTGCCATTTCATTGAGTAATTTAGTATATCCAATAATGAAAAAACATGGTGGTGGAAGCATCATTCACATTAGTTCAATTGAAGGAATACATCCCTCTAAAATGATGACAGCTTACAACATAAGTAAAGCATCTCTAATCATGCTTGGAAAAAATCAAGCTATTGAATGGGGAAAAGATAATATCAGAGTTAACATGATTTGTCCAGGATATGTTAAAACTAAACTCAGTGCAGGTCTTCTAGAGCATGAAAATTCTTACAAGAGTTTTTTAAAAAATGTTCCATTAGGAAGAGTTTCGACACCAGATGAAATGGCTGGTCTAGCTGTTTTTTTAGCATCTGATGCAAGTTCTTATATGACTGGCTCTTCAATCGTTAATGATGGGGGGTTATTACATGCTCCATTGATTGATAATATGTAAAATAATTACTAAAATTAAATTATGAATTTTGAATACAGCAAACAATCATTAGAACTTCAAAATAAGTTAGATGACTTCATGCAAAAACATATTTTTAACAATGAAAAAGAAATTCTTGAATTTAGGCTCGATAACCCATGGAAACATTCTCCAAAATTAGAAGAATTAAAAAATCTAGCTAAAAAAGAAGGGTTATGGAATTTATTTCTTCCCAGAGGATATGGTGAATTAAGTCCAGGCTTGACAAATCTTGAATATGCTCCATTAGCTGAATTAATGGGTAGATGTTCTTTTTCATCAGAAATATTTAATTGTTCTGCTCCAGACACAGGAAACATGGAGGTACTTGCGAAATATGGGACTGATGAACAAAAAAATAAATGGTTAAAACCTCTTATGAATGGAGAAATTAGATCAGCATTTTTGATGACAGAGCCAGAAGTTGCTTCGTCCGACGCCACCAATATTAAGACTTCTATTGTAAAAGAGAATGATGAATATGTTATAAATGGTCGTAAATGGTGGTCATCCGGAGGAATGAACCCAAGTACTAAAATTTATGTACTTATGGGTAAAACTGATCCAACTGCATCTCGTCATGTTCAACAGAGCATGATTTTAGTTCCAGCCGACTCGCCAGGAATCACCATTGTTAGGCCATTAAGCGTATTTGGTTATTTAGATTCACCTGAGGGACATGCAGAAATTGAATTAAAAAATGTCAGAGTACCAAAAGAAAACATGATTCTTGGTGAAGGAAGAGGTTTTGAAATAGCTCAAGGAAGGTTAGGACCAGGAAGAATACATCATTGCATGAGATTAATTGGTGCTGCTCAACGATCTTTGAATTTGATGTGCAAACGAGTTAACGAAAGAGAAACTTTTGGAAAAAAACTTAAAGATTACAGTAGTATAAGACAAGATATTGCCAAATCTGCCTGTGAAATTGAACAAGGCAGGCTTTTAACCCTCGCAGCTGCCGATAAAATTGATAGATTTGGAGCGAAAGTCGGTGCAAACCTTATTGCAATGATAAAAATAGCAATTCCTCAAATGGCATGTAACGTTGTAGATAGAGCAATACAAGCTTTTGGTGGTATGGGAGTATCCCAAGACACACCACTAGCTTCATTTTATGTCTATGCTAGAGCAATTAGATTAGCTGATGGTCCAGATGAAGTTCATATGTATCAGTTGGGTAGAAATTTGGTTAAAGAACAATTAACTAAATGATTCAAAAAATTAGAAGTGGTGAGGAATTGAACAAAGTAACTTTAAAGGATTTTTTAGTTAAAAAAGATTTTATTTCTAATAGAAAAAGTAAACTCTACATCGAACAGTTTTCTAATGGCTTTTCAAACTTAACATACCTGATTCAAATAGAAAATAAAGAGTTAGTATTACGTTGCCCACCTAAAGGGGCAATTAAGTACGGACACGATATGGGTCGTGAATTTAAAGTGCTTAAAGGTTTAAACAAAGGGTTTTCAAAAGCTCCAAAAGCATTCATTTATTCAGATGATAAATCTATAATTGGTGCCCCATTTTACATAATGGAAAAAATTGAAGGAGTCATACTTTCTAAAAATGAAGCAAATAAAAGAAACATATCTGCAACAGAATATAAAAAAATAGCTAACAAGTGGCTAGATTCATTTGTAGAGCTTCACAAACTGGATTTTAACAAAATTGGTCTGGGTGATTTAGGTAAGCCAAATGGTTATGTGGAGAGACAAATTAAAAATTGGAGTAAACAATATTTAAATGCTGCAACAGAAGAAAATCCTAAATCTGAAAAAATAATGGATTGGTTAAAAAAAAATATGCCAACAAATTATAGTCACAGTTTAATACATAATGATTATAAGTATGATAATGTTGTTTTTAGAGATGAATCATGGAATAAGATAGAATCGATATTAGATTGGGAAATGTGTACTTTAGGTGACCCACTTATGGATTTGGGCACTTCTCTTGCCTATTGGACAATGGAATCTGACCATCAAATGATATTACAAACACTTAACTATCCAACGGCAAAACCAGGAAATCCGGGAAGAATGGAATTGGTTAACCTATATGAGGAAAGAAGTAAAAAAAAAATCAATGATTTAGTCTTTTACTATGTCTATGGTTTATTTAAAATTGCAGTCATTGTTCAACAAATTTATTACCGTTATGACAAAGGGTTAACATCGAACGAAAAGTTCAAGGATTTGAACAAAATGACACAATTAATGTGTACTATTGGGTGGCAGTCAATTCAAAAAAATAGAATTGAAAATCTTTTTTAAAATGAGTAAAATATTTTTTTTTAGACACGCACAAGCATCTCTTGGGGCTGATAATTATGATGTTCTTTCAAAAAAAGGAGAATTACAGGCACTAGAGCTTGGAAAATATTTAGTAAAGAAAAAATATCTTTTTGATAAAATATATGTGGGCTCACTTCATAGACAGCAACATACTTATGAGATAGTTTCAGAAGTTTTTAAAAAAAATAAATTAGAAATTCCTAATGCAATTATCTTAAAAGAACTAAACGAGCATCAAGCAACTGAGGCAATGAAAATTGAAATGCCAAAAATGATTATTACTGATCCGTTAATAAAAAAATTGTGGAAAGAAATAGAACTAAACCCTGAAAAGAAAAAAGTAAACTTAATGTTAGGATTTAAATATTTTTTGAATTTATGGGCAAAAGATAAAATATTTGTTAACGGAGTTATTCCATGGAAAGACTTTAGGAACAATGTAAAAAAAGGTTTAACTATTATTTTAAAAAACACAAAAAGTAATCAGAAAATAGGAGTCTTTACATCAGGTGGAACAATTAGCTCTATAACAGCTGAATCATTAAACATAAATGATGAATTGAAAATTGCAGATTTGAATTTTTCTATTAGAAACACTTCTTTTACTACTTTTTTATATTCAAAAGAAACATTCAATCTAATGTCATTTAATGAACTTCCTCATCTTGAAAAAGACATGATAACTTTTGTTTGATTCTAAAAAAAACCTCACAAAATATGAGGTTTTTTCACTTAATCGATTTAAATATTTATTTCAATAATTGACCGTTCCAATAAGCATTTCTTTTAACTATTTTACCATCATCGTCAAAATCATCTAAAAAGAAAACTGGTAAAACAACTTTTTTGCCATCTGAATTTCTAGTCATTCTAAAATTCCACCATGATTGAACTACTTTACTATTTCTCCAATCATATTCTAAGTAATCAGGATAACCAGACTCATCAAGTCCGGTAAGTGTCCAGTTAGAAAATATTTTAGTATCTCTAGCTATTATTTCATCCTTACTCATGTTTTTTGACTCATTTATGTCTACAAAAACAGCATTGTCATGGAAAAAACTATATGCTTTTTCAGCATCACCATTAGCAAATGAATACATAGCTTTTCTTACATTATTAATATTTTCATGATTTATATAAATAGAACCATTTTTTCTCTCATCATAAGAATCACGAACATTTCTAAATGAATTTTGATTATTATACTCAACTATTCCAATGATTTTTGAAGCATCTTTGTTTAATCTATATAACCTGTGAACAGGCATGTCAACTTTAGCGCCTGTTTCTTTATTTACACCATAAAGATGATCCCAAGTTTGAATCCATACGCCAGAATCTTTATATTCAATAGCATCCGGATATGCACCTTCCTCTCTTGTTAGTTTTAGATAATCCATATTATTAACCCACCAGTTCATATTACCCATCAACTGATCTTTTGTAGATCCTTTTGCGTCTTTATTTAAATTATTACCATTTGATATTCTAAAGTTATCGGAAAGCATTGAGCCGGCTTTTTCAACATCACCAGCAATCCAAGCTTGAGTGAATGAATCAACTAAGTCAATACCAGGGTGGTCTATATAAATTGTTCCATTTTTCTTTTTTTTCTGTGCACTAACAGAAAATGTAATAAGTGCAATTAAAACGAAGGTTATTTTTTTCATAATATATTTTTAAATTATTTGAAATAAAGATAGTAAATATGAACAAAACATACTTTATAGTATGTAAAAAATTACTGTTTAACAACGATAAAAGTGGCGGTGGCTCCAGTAGAAAGATTCCACTGATTCGATGAAATCATATTGTTGTTATCATCATAAACCCTTAACTCAGCAGTATTTGGACCTGATGAACCTTGATTTAAGGCGGTGAAATCTATTTTATTAAACCCACTAACCAAAGGAAGCTTAAAGCCTGAAAAAGTTGCTTCTAGCATTAAATTATTTATTATAATGGAATCATTAACTAAAATACGTACCATATCGCCATCGACATACTCAAAGTCTCGACAAATAACATTGACAAACTCAGAGCCAGTTTTAACATCTCCCAAGTAATCTCCTTTACTATAATTATTAAAATTCTTTTTTTGTTTTTCTTTTTGCAAATTCTTCATATAAATATCTCCAGTATCTAAAAAAGTTTCAGATTCAAAAATAGATTTACCTCGTTTTTTTTCGGATTCCGATTCAGAAGAAATAGAAAAATAGTTTGGGTTTTTAGGATTGATATTTAAATTTTTTAATGTTGATGACATTGGAGGTAAAAGTTCAATTTTCCTACTAGAACTTTCTATTTGAGCAAAAGAATTGAAATATATAAATAAGGATAAGACACAAGTTAATTTATATCGAATTTTTAATATCGGCGATGAAAAATTATTATTCATTTATTATAAATATTAGCACCAATCATAAGACTAACCCCAGCGTTGATTAATATTAACGAAATAGTACCAAACAAAAACCATGCCTTGTCGTTATTTTTAAGTGTTAAAGCTTCTCCAAAAAAACATAACCCAGAGCTTAAGGTTAAAATACCAACAAATGATAAAATTAACCATCTATTTCTCTTATAAAATTTTAACATTAATAATACTTTTTATGTTTAAAGTATGAAAGAAAGCCCAATAATAATACAAAAAATAATGAATAATAAACAAAATCAGGTGTTATGACCTTATCACCACTTGCATATGAATGTAATCCAGTTAAATAAAAATTAACTCCAAAATATGTCATCATAATTGAAGCAAAAGCTAATATTGACATCAAATTAAAAATCCATTTACCTTTAAGTCCTGGTATTAATCTCATGTGTAATACAAAAGCATATACCATAATACTTATCAAAGCCCATGTTTCCTTTGGATCCCATCCCCAATATCTTCCCCAACTTTCATTAGCCCATTGGCCACCCAAAAAATTTCCAATAGTTAACATTATTAAACCGACAGTGACAGATAGCTCATTAATAATTGTTAACTCTTGTAAGTTTAAATTAACTCTTTTTTTATTTTTTTTGTTTGTGATTAAAATTAAAAAGAGAGAGACAATTCCCAATATCATACTTAATGCAAAGGGACCATAGCTACCAACTATCACTGAAACATGAATCATTAACCAGTAACTATCTAATACTGGAACTAAATTTGCAATTTGGGGATCCATCCAGTTCCAATGAGCAATCATTAAAATCATTGCAGCTACGAATGAAGTTGAGGCTATTGTTAAATTAGATTTTCTTCCAAAAGCAAGCCCCATCGCAACTGTAGCCCAAGCTACATATATCATTGACTCATATGCATCACTCCATGGAGCGTGTCCAGAGACATAAGACCTGGCAATCAATCCCAGTGTATGTAAAATGAATAAACCTACTATTGCGTATTTTGAAAGTAGTACAAGAATTTTCATAAACTTATTCTTATAAAATATTTGAAAAATTAGAAATGCAAACATTAGCGTACCTACGTACATATACCAACTAAAAAGATTTTTGAAAATATCGTATTTATTATATAAAATTTCTGCCTTTATTTTATCCTCAGAGGGTAAGATTTCTGATCCATATTTAGTTTGAAAACCTCTAATGCTTTCTAAAAGTTTTTTTGAATTGTCGTAATCTCCAGTTTTTATATCGTTTTCTAAAGCACCCAAATATAAAGGAAGCACATTCTTAACATACAGAGAGTCAATTCCAATAAAATCTTTAGGTTGAACATCTGGAAAAGCAACCCATTTGTTGTTAATATCGTTAGGTATTGGAAAAATTCTTAAAATTTTTCCCTCAAAAGCAGAAAAAAGTAAGTTAACTCTTCTGTCTAACTCAATAAAATCTTTTTGAAATTGATTAGGTAAAGAAGCTTTGTATGCGTCCTCTAACTGTGATGATATTTTATAAGATCCTCTATCATCAAAAAAATCAACAAAAGAAGCATATTTTTCTTTTTCATTACGGCCAGCAATCTTTCTTATACTGTCATTCCCTTTTTTAAGATAAATAAAAGGAACATTATACCAAGAAATTGGGTTTTTAATAATTGATATAAGAACTTGATCAGCATTTAAACCATTAAATGTATCAGATTTACTTACTTTTCTTAAAAGTTCTGAAGCAAAAGTATTTAAGGGCTTCATACGCCCACCACTATCTTGAATAACTAAACTTCCAAATTCTTCTGCATGTTCCAAACTAACTTGGTTATCAACTATAGATGAATCTGTTTGATTTAAATTTGTTTGATCATGTTTATGCTCATCTTGGGCATAAGAAAAACTTGAGAAAAAAAACATAAAAATTATTAATGATTGTTTTTTTATTTTTAGTTTTTCCAATTTATTAGCTAAATCTTTAAATCGAGTTTTTCCAAAAAACATTATACCCAATAATCCTATGTAAAGTAAAAAATAGCCAATGTAGGTTATTAAAGTTCCATAAAAATCATGATTAACTGACAAAACTGTTCCTTTTTCGTCCGGGTCAAAAGAGGCTTGAAAAAAACGGTATCCTTTGTGATTTAATATATGGTTCATATAAATATCATAATCAAAGTTACTATCATCAATAACTGTAACTTTGCTCTCGAAACTACTATAGCTCTTTTCTGTTCCAGGATATTTTTCAGCAATAAAATCATTCAGTTTAATTTCAAAAGGCAAGATTCTTTCTAAAGAGCCAAATTTCAATGAAAAATCTAAATTTCCTAGTTTTATTTGTTTGGGAGTATTAACAATTCCTTTTCCACCCATTAAGCCTAAAATCTTGGATTCTCCATTAGATGATACTTTAACAAATAAACCGTCCTGTTGACTTTCCAAATCATCAGATTTTACAATTTGAAAATCTCCTTTAATAATATTTTCTGGGAAAACGAATTGAAGACCAGCAGCATTATAAAGAGATCTTAGCATTAAAGGTTGATCGATATTTTCTTTGAGACTTCCAGCGAATTGATCAGCCATCCGTAAATAATCGCCTTCAAAAGGACTGTTGATTGATAAACTCCCATTTTCAAGAGTTGTAATATTAATAGCGCCTTTAGTTTCAATATTTAGAGCAAATAAAATATTGTGAACATTGGTTACTTGTCCTGATTTCAAAAAATGGTCATGTCTCCCTCCATTACTAGCCTCAACTATCTTTAAATACATTTCTCCATTTTCAGATGCTATTAAATCTTCTTTTGCATTTTCAATGAAATTGACGTATTCAACTGAAAAATCCTGATTATCAAATTTATAATTCCATTTAAAGAAGTTATTTGTATTCTCGGAAAATAAAAGATCACCCTCAAGTACCTTTCTAATAGTTTGACCATCCTTTTCTCCATCAACAAAAACAGTTAAATAAGTTTTTTCAGAAAGAAAAGTATTTGAACTTTCATTCTCTCTAATAGGCATAACACCCTCAAAACCAATATATCTGGTAATACCTGCCCCTAAAATTATGAGAATCCAAGAAATGTGTAAAAGTAATACTGGCCATTTATTGAAATTTAATAGATTATATCTTTTAATATTATAAGAAAAATTAATAACAAAAAATACCATCATTATTTCAAACCACTTGGCATTATAGATTAATATTTTAGCAGTTGTGGTATTATAATAACTTTCAATAAAAGTACCTATTCCCATAGAAAGTGGAAATAGAATAAATAAAATTGCAGTAAATCTTGTGGAAATTAAAAAGGAAATTATTTTTTTACCCATTTATTAATAAAATTACAATCTATATTATCTTTGTTTATATTGATGTAGGTTTCATCAATTTTTTCAACCATCCAGTTTTGGATTTGTTTTAACTGTTTTTCTTTCAAAGCCAAATCCTTAATTTTAATGTAGTCTTGTGAATAATCAGCTATGTGTTCATCAAATCTATTACTTACTTTAATTATTTTGTATTTCTTAATTCCTCTTTCATCTTCCTCAAGTAATGGAAATGATATTTCGTTGTCTTTTAATTTTTGAGCTTGACCATATAAAACAGGATCCATTTTTGTTAATTCAAATCGTGTATCTCCAGTAGTTGGATTGATTAAGACCCCACCATTATTTCTAGTCTCTTCTTCATCAGAGGAGGATTTTGCAGCTTCTTCAAACGTTAAATCTTGGTCAACAATTCTTTTTCGAATTATATCAATTTTCTTTTTTGCTTCACTTAAAGCATCATTAGTTATTTCAGGAATGAGTAAAATGTGTCTAACATCAACTTCTTGTCCTCTAATTCTCTCTACTTTTACAATATGCCAACCAAATTGAGTTTTAAATGGATCAGAAATTTCACCTTCTCTTAATCTGTATGCGGCATCCCTGAAATCCTTATCCATTTGCGGACGATTTCTATTTAAGGTATATTTTCCTCCTGTTGCTCTGGAACCTGGATCTTGAGAATATAAAATAGCTTTAGTTGCAAAAGAAGAACCATTAACTACGATATCATTTCTAATGCTTTCTAATCTTTCAACCACTTTTCTATTATCTTCATCGGAAACCTTAGGTTTAACTACTATTTGTGCAATTTCTAATTCAGCTCCAAAGACTGGTCTTTCGTACTTTGGAATAGAACTAAAAAACAGTCTGACTTCTTCTGGGGTAATTTCAATTTCGTCAACTATATTAGTTTGCATTTTTTCAGATAATTGATTTATCTTATTTATTTCAAAAAGTTCATTTCTAAAAGTTTGTTCATCTTTCTTTTTGTAGAAGTCTAGTACTTTTTCTAAGCTTCCTAGTTGATTAACAAAATAATCAATAGTCCTATCGACGTAAGAATATATTTGATTGTTATCTATCTCTAAGCTATCTTGTTCGGCGTGATGAGCATAAAGTTTGTCCTCCATTAATTTGCCCAACAAACTACATCTTCCAATATTTTGAGTAGAAACCCCTTGAGATTGGAGATCAATTAATGTTTTGTCCACATCAGACTCTAAAATAACATAATCTCCAACGACTGCAGCTACTCCATCAATTTTAATCTTGTTTGGTCCAATTGAATTATTCAAATCATTTTGAGCAAAAGTGAATTGAATTAAAAAAAAGTTTAATAATAATAGGCTATTTAATTTCATAAATTTCTAACTCTTTATTTTCTATTGCATCTTTAATTAAATCTTGTTCAAATTTACTAACAAAGTTTAATTTTTTCTTGTTTAAAAGAATTTGTTTTAATGTTGGTTTAATGTAATCTAAAGGTGCAATATCATTTCTGTAAACTGACTCGTTAATTTTTAACAAATATAATTCTAATGAATCTTCTATTTGATAAAATAAGGATTTTTTTACAATATTATTTTTTATATAGGTTTTCAAAACTGGCAGTTTTGAAAAAAATAATTCTTTACTAATCCATATAGAATCTTGAAATGAAAAAGAGGAAAACTGTAAGGAAATTGAATCCAAAAATTTAACATCCTCTTTATTAAATCTTTTAAATCTAGATCTAATATCTTTTAAATTATAATTGTCATTTTTTAATCTTAAAAATCTAGCTTTAACTAAATCTTGATTTAATTTAAAGTTTGAATTACTTAAATCATAATAACTCATAATATTTAAATCAGAAATTAAGGTATCCATTGTAGTCATTACCATTTTTTCTTGGTAAGAATGTGAATAAATATCACTTTTATATGCATCAACTAAATCATCTAGTCTTTTTTGGTCATCCTGGCTTAAATTAATTAATGCTTTCTGGTTTAAAATATGTTTTTTTGCCCAGCTATTGATCTGATTTCGAACAAAAACAATACTGTCTTCTTTACTCAAATTAGCTGGTATTTTATCTTGTATTTCATTAAAAAACAAGTATTTATCATTGAGTCTAGCTATTGAAAGCTTTGGCTTAGCAGAGAAATATTCACAATTGACTAAAAACAATAATGATATGAATAGGTAAAGTGAATATTTGTTTTTCAAAGTTTGCTATCTGGAATAATTGGGAGATTCTTTAGTTATCATTACGTTGTGAGGATGGCTTTCTTGCAATCCAGCTCCGGTAATTTGCACAAAACGGGCATTATTTTTTAAATCTTCGATGTCCTTAGTTCCACAGTATCCCATCCCAGATCTTATTCCTCCTAAAAATTGATGAATACTTTCAAATAAATCTCCTTTGTATGGAACTCTTCCTACAACACCTTCTGGGACTAATTTATTAGTGTCATTTATCGAGTCTTGGAAATAACGATCTTTACTTCCTTTTTGCATGGCTTCAATTGAACCCATCCCCCTATATGTTTTATATTTTCTGCCCTCATAAATAATAGTACCACCAGGTGATTCTTTAGTTCCAGCAAGGAGTGATCCAAGCATTACGCAATCTGCTCCTGCTGCGATTGCTTTTGTTATATCACCAGTGTATTTAATTCCTCCATCGGCAATAAGGGAAACCGATGTCCCTTTTAAGGCTTTAGAAACTTCATTTATAGCCGAAAGTTGTGGATAACCAACCCCTGCAATAACTCTTGTCGTGCATATTGAGCCAGGACCAATTCCTACCTTTACACCATCTGCTCCAGCCTTCACTAAAAAAGAAGCCGCTTCCTTTGTAGCTATATTACCAACAATAACATCAATACTGGGAAAGTTTTTTTTAATATTTCTTAATATATCTAAAACACCTTTTGAATGACCATGTGCGGTGTCAATGACTACAGAATCTACACCAGCTTTATAAAGTGCGGAGCATCTGTCAATTGAATCCTTTGAAACCCCGATAGCTGCCGCAACCTTAAGTCTTCCAAATTTATCTTTATTAGAAATCGGTTTTAATGAAATCTTTTGTATGTCTCTAAATGTAATTAGTCCAACAAGTTTATTTTGTTTATCAACAATAGGTAATTTTTCAATTTTATGTTTTTGAAGAATCATTTCAGCTTCTTTCATTGAAATTCCCTCGTGACCGGTAACTAAACTTTTCTTTGACATTATTTGAGATAAAGGCTTTTTATTTTCATTTTCAAATCTCAAATCCCTATTTGTAACTATCCCAATTAGTTTTTTTTCTTTATCTACTATTGGTATTCCTCCAATACTATATTCTTTCATAAAACTTTTGGCCTTTGAAACTAATGCAGTTTGATGTAGTGTAACAGGATCTAAAATCATTCCAGATTCTGATCTTTTAACTTTTTTTACTTTATCAGCTTGTGTATCAATTGGCATACTCTTGTGGATTACTCCTAATCCTCCCTCTTGAGCCATACCAATAGCCATTTTGCTTTCTGTTACAGTGTCCATTGCAGCAGAAACAATCGGAATATTTAAATTAATATTTTTTGAAAATTTAGTTTTTAAGTTTACTTGATTAGGTAAAATTTCTGAATATGCAGGGACTAATAAAACATCGTCATATGCAAGACCAATGCCAGTAAATTTATTTTGGAGATTTTTCATAGCAATTAACTTATCAATTAATTGCATGCAAATATACTAAAATTTGAGGTATTGACTAGTAGGGTGCAAAACAATGTTAACCGATAGACGGTTGCCAATCAAAACATAGCATTCCTTTGGACGCAGAATTAGGATGACTGCAAGAACTTAAATTGAACGAACTACAATTCGTACAATTAGATTGCTTTGAAAAAACATCTTTGTATGAATGACTGTCACACACATTTAAAATATCAACTTCTGTCTGGTGTTTTGAACAGGTCAGATTATTAATTAAATTTTCGCAATTTAAACAGGTATTATTAGTTCTTAAACTCATGATTAAATATTTTAATTATCAACCAAAAGTATATGAAAGTTAGTTTAGAATGAATTTAAATTTTAGGCCAACAATTATTACACGAAAAAATTATTACAAAATGAATCAAAAAATATTAAATCCTCCGAACTGTAATCTATTGAAATCTGCTCATTTTTATTTAAAGGTTTTTTGGAAAAGAATTGCCACTTATAACCATTTAAAGTTCCGAAAATTTTATATTCTTTACCCTGAAAAAAGCACTTTTCAACAAGAATTTTAAAATTTGAATCTTCAACAATTTTAATTTTTTCAGGTCTAATGTAATAAGTTTTATCCTCAATTTCTAGTTGGTTTAAATCACCCAAAACCTTTGCACAATAACAATTTGCCGGTTCACAATACATGTTAACAGGGTCTCCATATTGTTGCAAAACACCAGCTTTGAAAATTAATATTCTATCAGCAATATTCAAAGAATCATTAATGTCATGAGTCACTAGAATAGTTGTAGTTTGAGTTTCCTTAATGATTTTATAGATTTCATCTCTCATTGTAAACTTAATATTAGCATCTAAATTGCTAAATGGTTCATCTAATAAAAGTAGATCTGGCTCCCTGATAAGAGCTCTTGCTATGCACGCTCTTTGTTGTTCTCCGCCAGAAAGCTCGTGAGGAAATCTTTTAAGTAAATTATTTAGTCCTGTCAAAGAAATCATGTAATCAATTTTTTCAAAGAACTTGGGTTTTAAATTGAAGGTAATATTATCAATTAAATTTAAATGAGGAAAAAGCGGATAATCTTGAAATACAAAACCAATTTTTCTGTTTTGTGGTTTTATAAAAGTATTATTATTGTTAAGTATATTATTGTTTAATGAAATTGATCCTGAATTGATTGTTTCTAGTCCCGAGATGCATTTCAAAAAAGTAGTTTTACCAGACCCACTTTCCCCTAAAAATGATATAATCTCACCTTTATTGACTGAAAAGTTTAATTTCTTAATCACCGGAATATCCTTTTGATAATACTTAACTAAATTTTTAACCTCAAGAAACATTTATTTGTTTATTAATTATGTTTTTTAAAATTAACAACAATACACTTCCTATTAAAATTATAGTTAAAGAATATATACTCGACAAAGGAATCATTTCCTCAACAGCAAATTCATAGGTTTGGGTAGCTAATGTATCAAAGTTAAAAGGTCTAAGAATTAAAGTTATGGGTAACTCTTTCATAAGATCGATAAAAGTAACAATAAAAGCTGTTATTAATGCAAACTTATTTATCGGTAAATGGATTTTTTGTAAAAGTTTTAAGGGACCTAAACCTAAATTTTTTCCTGCATCATCGTAAGACTTTGGGTGTTTTTCTAAACTAGATTTAATTGGAGATTTTCCAACCGCTAAAAACCTAATTATATATGCATAGATTAAAAGTAGAAAAGTACCTAGAAAAGTAAAAGATGTAGTTTTATCAACATAAGTAAACAACATAATTAGACCTAATCCAATTACCGCTCCCGGAACAGCATAACCCATTGAAATTATTTGACTAATAAAATAATTAACTCTAGACTTTGAAATTTTTTCAATAAAAAGAAAGAATAAAGCTATTATAATAATTAAAAAAGATGCAATACTAGAAACCGAAACTGAGTTATAAGTTAATTCAAACAAATCTTTAAAATCAATTGAAGAATAAGTAAAAAGAACATTGTTTAGTATGAAAAGTAGAGGAATAAGAAAACCAAATAAAAATGGGATTGAACAAATCAAAATTGCAAAAAATTTATTAACTCCAATTAATTTATTTAGTGATTGAATTTTTGAATTTGTCTTATAGTAAAACTTTGTTTTGGAGTTATAATACTTTTCTATGTAAAAAAAAGAAAAAACGACTATTAAAAGTATCATTGAAAGTTGAATTGCTGTTCCGACATCTCCCATTGAAAACCAAACTCTAAAAATTCCGGTTGTGTAAGTATTCACTCCAAAATATTTAACTGCTCCATATTCGTTAAGAACTTCCATTAATACCAAGAACAATCCTGAAAAAATTGCTGGTCTGGATAAAGGTAATATTATCTTATAAAATGTTCTGAAAGAAGATAAACCTAAATTTTTAGATACATTGATATAGTTTGACCCAACTAGGCTAAATGAAACTCTAGACACAGTATATATATAAGGATATAGAGCCAAGGCCATAATAATTCCTAAAACTTCAATTTGTAAATAATCTTGATTAAAAAGTACAGATATACTATAAAAATTATCTCTTAAAAAACTTTGAATAGGGCCCGTATAACTTAATATGTCGCTATATGTAAATGCCATTATATAGGAGGGTATTGCTAAAGGAAGATATAGAACAATATCCAAAAAGTTACTCCCTCTAAATTTAAAATTACTGATAAACCAAGCTGGAATAATACCAAACAAAAGAGAAAAAAAAGCGGTAATAAAAATTAAATAAAAAGTATTAAAGGTGTAATCCAAAAGAAGATTTTTCCACAAGTATTCAAATGAATTGCCCTCTAAATATACTAGTTTATAAAAAAGAGTAAATATTGGGAGTAATAACAAAACTGCAAATAATACACTTCCAATTACCCATCTTTTATTCTCTGCTTTAAAAATTTTATTTTTTATTTCCAACCTGTTTTATCAAAAATACGTATTGCTTCTTTTCTAAACTTTCCAAGCATGTTTAAATCTAATGTGTCTATCTTAAAAGTTCCCCAATCTTGTACAATTTTTGAAGGCTTTACAGATGAATTAGCAGGATATTCATAACTATTATTTACATAAGTATTTTGCGCGTCAATGCTTGTTAAATATTCCATAAGTCTTATCGCATTTTCTTTGTTTGGAGAATTTTTGGTCAATCCTATTCCAGAAACATTTATATGACTACCTCTCTCATTCTTACCCTGATTAGGAAAAAATACAGAAACAGATTTACCAGCATTTATTTCTTCTTCATTTTTAGAAGATAATAGAAGACCTATGTAATAAGAATTTACAATTGCTAAATCTCCTTGACCTGCCGCAATAGCCTTGACCTGATCACGATCGTTACCTTTAGGGTCACGAGCAAAATTTTTAACGATTCCCTCGGACCAATTTGAAGCCATATCACTTCCTAGATTAGCTACAAGAGAAGACATTAATGCTTGATTATACGCATTGGAAGAGGATCTTACAAGAATTCTATTTTTCCATTTAGTATTTGCTAAATCTTCATAAGTACTAAGCTCACTTTTTTGAACTCTATCGTTACTGTAAACGACTATTCTTGCTCTATATGTAATTGGCACCCAAAAACTGTTTTTATCTTTTAGGTCATTAGAAACATTATTATTTATTATTTTATTATTTACTTTTTGAAGTAATTCAAATTCAGCAGCTTTTTGAAGTTTACCAGCATCTACAGTGATAAATAAATCTGCAGGACTATTTTCACCTTCGTTTTTTAGCCTTTCTATTAATTCATCTGCATTAGCTTT
>JAQWJH010000020.1 GCA_029248455.1 Flavobacteriaceae bacterium | reverse complement strand
TAAAATTTTAATGAATATATGGTTATCCCTCTTGGAGGGTCAACTTACCCCTCTTTGTGGGATAAGTAAATTTATAACACATTGATTGTCAGTAATATAACTTAATGGTTAAAGTACAGGTGGGACCACCCTTAAAACCCCTCTTCATGAGGGGTTTTTTGTTTTTAAATATTTAGCAACAACTTATTTAAAGGCAACTTTTAATCCTCGTTAGTAAGTTAAACTTACAAAGTCCTATACAAAGGGAAAATAAGGTTTAGATAATTGTTATATTTAAATGTGAAAAATAAAGGAATATTGAAATTTTTTACTGGACTTGCTATTGGAGTTGGAATTGGTTTTGCTACTAATTCTATTGGTATTGGAATCGGAATTGGGATTGCTTTCGGGGCTGCATTTAGTCAAGGTAAAACAGGTTGAAGAAATTATGAAAACACTTTTTCTTGTATTAGGTTTAATATTATTTGGTTTCATTACTGCCTTACAATACAAGCACCTATGGAAAGATGTTCCAGAACTTTTTAAAGATTTAAAAAAGAAAAAAAATAAATGAAAAAAATAATTATTGTTGTCTTATTTTGTTTGCCACTATATCTTCTCTCACAAGAAAATACAGATGATCTAAATTTAGCAAACAAGATTTTAAAAATTAATGAAGAAAATATTTTAAGCAATCCTCTTTACCACAACTGGGGCTCTTCAGTAATTAAAGGGAAAGATGGAAAATATCATTTGTTTTATGCTCAGATGTCTAAAGAAATTGGATTTAGGTCTTGGCTTACTGATGGAATAATATCTCATGCGATTGCTGATTCACCATCTGGCCCATACGTTCATAAGGAAATCGTTTTAGAAGGTCGTGGGCCTGGGCATTGGGATGCCTATACAGCTCACAATCCTAGAATAAAATTTTTTGACGGTAAATATTACTTATACTATATGTCTACCAATACAGGAAACAGATTGCTTTCAGACGAAGAGTTTAATCAGGCCAGAAATGGAGTAATTACGAATGAGTTTCGTGCTCTTGTAAGAATGAATCAACGGATTGGCGTCGCCGTTTCAGAAAGTATAAATGGTCCTTGGGAAAGATTGGACCAGCCCATAGTCGAACCATCTGGGCCGATTGCTCAAATCACATGTAATCCAGCTTTGGCCAAAAGACCTGACGGAGGTTATATCATGATTGTCAGGGGTGATAAACCAAATATAGAATACGCCAATGGTAAATGGCCAGATCACAATGAGCTAATTAGAAGTCAAGCTATTGCTTTATCGGATTCGCCTTTGGGACCATGGGAAGTTCAACCCAAGCTTGCAGTAGGAGATTTAAACTCAGAGGATCCTGCCATTTGGTATGATTCAAAAAGAAAACGTTATTATGGTGTTTATCATGCCTTTGGATATATGGGAATGATAACATCAATCGATGGAATTAATTGGGAAAAAGCAAAACACTATAAGGTATTAGATAAATCTCTTAAAAAATCAGATGGTACTGAAATAAATGCTAACAGACTAGAACGGCCTTTTATTTATGTCGAAGATGGAGTTGCAAAAGTTTTAACAGTCGCGGTTTTTGAAAATAATAAAAATTCCTATTCACTATTTATCCCATTAGATTAATATGTTTTTTAATAAAATTCCGAAATAAATTAAATGAAGCGTCGATCATTTGTTAAAGGAAGTACAACCGCTCTTACTGCGATAGGCTTAACAGCCGTTCCATACGTTGAAGCTTCAAATAATAAAATTAAACAAAAATCAGGTCTAAGTGTTAGTATAAATGAGCAATCGGTGTCTTTTTATGCTAATCTTGTTAAAGAATCGGTTAAAGTAGTTCTAATTTCAGACACACATTTGTTCATGGATGATGAAAGAGGAATTCCTTTTAGAACATTCAGTGAAAGAATGGCAAAAGCCTATAACCAAACAACACATTTTCAAACAGGAAAAAAAACAACACCTAAAGAATCCTTTGAAAAAACACTTGCGTTTGCAAAAGAAGGTAATGCAGACGTTATTGCATTAATCGGTGATATTTTCAGTTTTCCATCGGAGCTTGCAATTGAATGGGTGCATTCAAAACTAGACAATACAGGCATTCCTTACATTTATGTAGCGGGAAACCATGATTGGCATTATGAAGGCATGAAGGGGAGCTTGGAGTCTTTACGTAAAACCTGGACTGAAAAGCGATTAAAGCCATTGTACCAGGGTAAGCATCCCTTAATGTCGGTACATGATATCAAAGGAATACGCTTTATTGCAATTGATAATTCGACGTATCAGATAAGTGATGAACAATTGACTTTTTACTCCAATCAAATTTCAACAATACTACCAATTGTATTATTGGTTCATATCCCCATGTATGCTCCTGGAAAAAAAATTTCTTTTGGTTGCGGTAACCCAGACTGGGGAGCAGCCACTGATCGAAATTTTGAATTGGAAAGACGCCCTAAATGGCCAAAGGGTGGCCATTCTCAGACAACATTTGATTTTTACAAGATAGTTTTTGATACACCTAATCTGATGGGGATTTTTGCTGGACACATTCATCAAAAATCTACTGAAATAATTAAGGGGATACCTCAAATTGTTAGCGACGACAACGCTAGTGGCGCATTTTTAGATGTCAATTTTTCACCAACTCAAAAAAAATATAGAAAATTGCTATAGTTTTATTTTTTGACTTTTTGACATATTTATTTTTTTGGTATCTTTTTTGTTATTTATTATTAAAAACTTAATGAATACCACAGAAAAGTTTTATCAAAAGTCATTAAATAAACTTGAAAAAGGGGCCACCATAAATGAACTGTATGAGCTTCTATACCAATATGAAAGGATAGAAAATTATGATGCTTGTGCTGGTATTCACAAGGCTATTAAAAGTAAATCAAAGTAATCTAATGAGAAAAGTAGTCTTCTCCTTTTTATTATTGTTTACTCACCTTTTTTTAGGTGCTCAAATTATCACAGAAGACTTAATTAAAAAACACATTACTATTTTATCCTCTGATGAAATGGAAGGAAGAAAAGCTGGAACACGAGGAATTGAAAAAGCCGCTAGATATATTGAAAATGAATTTAAAAAAATTGGTCTAAATAAATTTGATGGGTTATCAACCTACAGGCAAGAATTTAACGAAAAAGGACTCGCACTTTTTAATGTCATTGGAATTCTAGAGGGTAAATCAAAAAAAGATGAGTTTATAGTAATATCTGCTCATTACGATCATTTGGGGATAAATAAAAATGGAAATGGGGATGTCATTTACAATGGAGCAAATGATAACGCCTCTGGCGTAGCGGCGGTGTTAGCACTAGCCAAATACTTTTCAAAAACGAAAGTTAACGAACGTAGTATTATTTTTGTTGCTTTTACCGCTGAAGAAATGGGTCTAGTAGGTTCAAATTACTTTGGGGGGAAAATTAATCCAAAAAAAATTGTAGCTGGCATTAATATTGAAATGATTGGAAAACAGTCTCCGTTTGGTCCTAAAACTGCATGGATTACGGGATATAATAAATCAACTTTTGGAGAAATAATTCAAAAAAATCTTGAAGGTTCTAATTATAAAGTTTATCCAGATCCATATTTAAATTTTAATCTATTTTTTAGGTCTGACAACGCATCATTGGCTCGGTTAGGAGTCCCCGCTCATACTTTTTCTACAAGTCCAATGGATAAAGACTTAGATTACCATAAAGTTACTGATGAAGTCAATACGCTTGAGGTTTTTACTATTGCTGAAACAATTAAAGCGATTGCAAAAGGAACCAGTTCAATTATAAATGGAACCGATACGCCTTCAAGAGTGAATCTAATTAAAAAATAATTTCATTCTTTTGATTCTTATTAATATTAAGTTATTTTTATGAAAAAAGGAATGCCCTTATGAAAAAGAAATCAAGAAGAAATTTTATTAAAAAATCGACTTTATTAGGTACTGGATTTTTTATTGTCCCAAGAAATGTTTTAGGTGGCGTAGGTTATACTTCTCCGAGCGACCAATTAAATCTTGCTGCCATTGGTGCCGGGGGAAAAGGTCTCAGTGATATCAATAATTCTTCAGTAAACGGCAGAGAGAGAATCGGAGCTCTTTGTGATGTTGATTTTTCAGGAAGTGCAAAGCGAAGTGTAAAAAGATTTCCAAAAGCGAAAAAATACGCTGATTACAGAGAGATGTTAGATAAAGAAAAAGATATTGACGCCGTAACAATCTCAACGCCAGATCACGTCCATGGGCCTGCTGCAGTATATGCTATGGAAAGAAATAAACATGTATATGTGCAAAAACCTATCACACATAATATCAGAGAAGCTAGATTATTAACTGAACTAGCCAGAAAACAAAAAGTAGTAACTCAAATGGGTAATCAAGGGGGTTCAAATCCCTTATTAAAAATGGTTCAAGGGTGGGTAGATTCAGGAAGAGTTGGTAAAATTTCTGAAGTTAAAGTTTGGACTAACAGACCAGTCTGGCCTCAGGGAATTGAAATGATGAAGCCTGATCCTAGTAAAAAACCAAATGATTTAAACTGGGACTTATGGCTGGGGCCTGCTTCTTCAAAACCATACACTCCAAATTTACATCCTTTCAATTGGAGAGGCTGGTGGGAATATGGAACTGGGGCTCTTGGAGACGTTGGTTGTCATTTGATTGATATTCCCTTTAGAACCCTGGGACTTAAATATCCTAAAGATGCAGAATGCAGTATAGGTAGTGTTTACACTAAAATGTGGAACGCAGATTATTTCCCTGAGGGTTGTCCTCCCTCATCTTTAATTACATTAAATTTTGATTCAACTGTAAAAAACAACTCTCCGATTCAATTAACTTGGACAGATGGCGGGATAAGGCCTCCACATCCAGAAATAATTCCTGCCAATGATGATATTGGGGGCCCAAACAGCCAAAATGGTGTTTTAATGATAGGTGAGAAAGGTATTATATCAACTAATATCAATGATAGTTCTCCCCTTACTCCTAAATTATATTTATACAATGGCGAAACAGAATTCGGCCCTGAAACTGAAAAAATGAAAGAACCTGAATATGGTCATCAACGTAAATGGGTTGACGCTTGTAAAGCTGGTTTCAATAGTAAGGAACACCTTGAATTAACATCTTCATTTGATTACGCTGGGCCAATGACTGAAACTGTTTTAATGGGTAATCTAGCGATTAGAAGTTATATGCTTAGAAAAGAAAACTCAAAAGGTAAATTAGACTTTTTTGCAAGAAAAAAATTAATTTGGGATGGAAACAATATGGAAATTACAAATCTGGAAGAGGCTAATCAATTTGTTACTAGAACATATCGTGATGGGTGGAAAATCTAATTTCTAATTTTTGTTGTTTATTTTCATATTCAAAAATCTATTAAAATCATTGACAGAACAACTATTATCTTAACAATTTTGGTAACCATCAATTACGTTAATTCGTTATCTTTGAGAGCGATTTTAAAATGTAAATGAAGCCAGATCAAAAATTAAAAGTTTCTAAAAAAATTCAGGTTCAAAATATGTTTGACTCAATTTCAATTGAATATGACTTTTTAAACAGAATCATGACCTTTGGAAATGATATAAAATGGAGGAAAAACATATACAAAATTGCCAAGCATTATAATCCAAAAAAAATTTTAGATATAGCAACAGGTACCGCAGACATCGCTTTGGAGCTTTCTAAAATAGATGGTTGTAATATAATAGGACTTGATATTTCCGAAAAAATGCTTGAAATAGGCAGGACTAAAGTGTTAAATCAAAGCCTTTCTGAAAAAGTGTCTTTAATTTCTGGAGATGCTGAAAACATTGATTATGATACAGAGTCTTTCGACTTAGTTACCATTGGATTTGGAGTAAGAAATTTTCAAAATTTAGAAAAAGGGTTAAAAGAAAGTCACCGTGTTCTAAAGCCAAAAAGTAAATTAATAATTTTAGAGACTTCTGTTCCAACAAATCCCCTAATAAAATTTTTTTATTTAATGTTTAGCAGATCCTTTATCCCTTTTATAGGGCAATTATTTTCAAAAGATAAAACCGCATATAAATACCTTCAAAAATCAGCTGAAAAATTCCCAAGCGGAAAAAATTTTATTAATGTTTTAGAAAAATGCGGTTTTACTAATATTGAACTGAAGCCCCAAATGTTTGGAGCCACTACTATTTATGTTGCAGAAAAAATTTGAATAAAAAATGGTTTCTAACAATGATTTTTTTATAAAACTAAAAAGTTGTGTTAAGGAAAAAACTCCTTTTATATCCTTTCGCCACCCACAGTCTGAAACATTAAAATGTTACTTTGGAAGTGCCAATAAAATAAATAGTTTTTCCATTCCTTTTGATTCGGGCTTTGTTGTAATGCCTTTTGATGTCAAAAAACAAGGTTACTATGTTTCAAGAAGCACAACAATCTCAACAAAAATTTCAAAAAACATCAATAAAGACTCATTAAACACCAGCTTAAATCTTAATGAAAAATTTCATTCTGATAAAAATGAATATTGTAACAAAGTATCTAAAATCATAAAAATTATTTCCCAAACAGAACTTGTGAAAGTAGTCTTTTCTAAAAGTTTTAAGTTTAATTTGTCTTCAAATAATTTTGATATTTTTTTTCAAAAATTACTAAACCAAAATTTCGAAGCTTTTTGTTATTTATTTTATCACCCAGAAGAGGGTTTTTGGATGGGTGCAAGTCCTGAAACTCTACTAGAAATAAATGATAAAAATGTTACAACAATGGCCTTAGCAGGAACAAAAAAAAGAGAAACTTCTGAATGGGGAAACAAAGAAATCATAGAACAAGAGATTGTTAAAGAGGAGATAATAAAAAATTTACGCCCCCTCTGTGAAAACGTAAAAACTGAAGGACCCGTCACTATAAAAGCAGGAAAAATTGACCACTTAAAAACCGTTATTACAGGCTTTTCTACAGCCTCTGTTAATGATGTCATAAATGCTATTCACCCTACGCCTGCAGTTGGAGGTGTCCCGAAAAAAAATGCTTTATCGATTATTAACAGTCTAGAGAATCATGAAAGATCTTTATACTCTGGCTATCTTGGTGAAATTGATAAAAATGGATGTCGGCTTTTTGTAAACCTGAGGTGTGTTAATTTCAATCAAAATAAGGCAACCCTTTTTGTTGGTGGGGGCATCACCCAAGAAAGTAGTCCAGAAAAAGAATGGGAAGAGATTATTAATAAATCTCAAACAATATTGAGCTCTCTTTTTAACTAGTCAATTAATTGATTTAGTACATTTGTATTGTGATTATGTATCCCGTGATTCCTTCTGCACAAACAGTTATTCTTACTTGTTTAAAGCTAGGCATAACAACTGTCGTTATTTCACCTGGTTCAAGAAACGCTCCTTTAGCTATTGGGTTTGCTTCTAATGACGCTTTCAAGTGCTACAGCATAGTAGATGAACGTTCTGCAGGTTTCTTTAGTCTTGGAATTGCCCAGCAAATTAAAAAACCTGTATTATTACTTTGCACGTCTGGTTCGGCTATTTTAAATTATGCTCCTGCTATTGCAGAGGCTTTTTACAGTCAAATTCCTTTAATTGTTCTTTCAGCTGATAGGCCAAAATACAAGATAAATATTGGAGATGGTCAAACAATTGATCAGTCTAAAGTCTTTGGAAATAATATTTTTAGTTCTGATTCATTAAAACAAGACATTACCCATAATCTAAAAGCTATAACCATTAGTAATCGCCAAAAAATATTGAATTCTGAATTAGAAGTAAATGAAATACAAATTAAAATTCAAAAATTTAATGAAGATTTATTAAATAAAAGATTCAACGAGTCTTTTGTCTTCCGAAAACCTGTGCATATAAATATTCCTCTTGAGGAGCCTCTTTATGATTTCATAGAAACACCATGTGTTAAGCTTAATAATAAAGTAAAGTTTAATAATGAAAAACTTATTAAAAAAATTGATTCAAATTTTGAAAACATTATTGAAAAGTATTCCAAAATAATGATTCTTGCTGGGTCTTGTGGTCCAAATTATTTAGACGACAAAATTATTGATAAGATTAAGCGTAATTCGAACATAGTCGTTTTAACAGAGTCAACCTCAAACTTGCATGATGATTCTTTTTTTGAAAATATAGATCAAATCATTGCCCCAATTGAACTGCTAAAATCAAAAAACGATTTGTTTTCTAGCCTAAAGCCTGAAATCTTGATAACAATTGGAGGTATGATAATCTCAAAAAAAATAAAATCTTTTTTAAGAAATTTCCCTCCAAATATTCATCTTCACGTTGGCATTAACGATGCAAATGACACCTATTTTAAAGGAGTTAAGCATGTTAAAACAACCCCTAAGATATTTTTTGAAAAATTATTAGAAAAAACTAATTCTGCATCTAATTATCACAAAGCCTGGAACACCCTGTCTAAAAAAAGATTTTTAGCTCATGAAAAATTTATTAAAAAAACTAATTATTCTGACTTAGTTATTTTTCATATTTTATCCTCAAGAATACCTTCAAAATATCAAGTTCATGTGGCTAATAGTTCGCCCGTTAGATATCTTCAGCTTTTTAAATTTTCTAAATTAAATAATACATTTTGTAACAGGGGAACTAGCGGAATTGAAGGCAGTACTTCTACTGCTGTTGGAGCTTCAGTAGCTAATAATACTCCAACTGTTTTGATTACGGGAGATTTAAGTTTTTTCTATGATATCAATGGTCTTTGGAACAATTATATTAGCTCAGATTTCAGGATCATTTTGATTAATAATAGCGGTGGTGGAATTTTCAGGATTTTGCCCGGTTTTAAAGATGATGAAATTTTTTCAAAATATATAGAGACAAAACATTCGCTAAATGCTAAACAAATAGCAAAAACTTATGGATTTAAATATCAAAACAAAAAGACAGCTTTTGGAGTTAAATTTGCTTTAAAAACTTTCTTTAAAAAATCTAACAGACCTAAGATTTTAGAAATTACAACTCCATCTCATTTAAGCTCCTCGACTCTTAAAAATTACTTTAAGTTTTTGGCTAATAGTTGAAGTAAATTTACCTTTAGAAAGTATTATATTTATTAAAAATTTGTAGATGATAATTAAATGGGATAATATTAAAAAATACTCTGATATAAAGTTTGAACTTTACAATAGGGTGGCTAAAATAACCATAAATAGGCCTAAAGTATATAACGCATTTCGACCAGAAACAAACATTGAAATGCTTGATGCAATTGATATATGTAAAGAAAGAACTGATATAGATATTGTTATTTTCACAGGTGCTGGGGATAAGGCTTTTTGTAGCGGAGGTGATCAAAACGTGAAAGGTTCTGGTGGTTATATTGGTGATGACGGAGTTCCTAGGCTGAACGTTTTAGACTTACATAAAAAAATAAGAGAAATCCCAAAACCTGTAATTGCAATGGTCAACGGATATGCTATTGGAGGTGGGCACGTATTGCATGTTGTCTGTGATTTAACTATTGCAAGTGAAAATGCCATTTTTGGACAAACAGGTCCAAAAGTTGGCAGCTTTGATGGAGGGTTTGGATCTTCATATTTAGCGAGACATGTTGGTCAAAAAAAAGCAAGAGAAATATGGTTTTTATGTGAACAATACAGTGCAAATGAAGCCTTAAAAATGGGAATGGTAAACAAAGTGGTTCCACTAAAAGAGCTTGAAGAAGTTACTCTAAAATGGTGTGCAATCATGCAAAAAAGAAGCCCTCTAGCTTTAAGAATGATAAAAAGAAGTCTTAATGCCGAATTAGATGGTCAACACGGATTAATGCAACTAGCAGGAGATGCCACTCTACTATACTATTTAACTGATGAAGCGCAAGAGGGTAAAAATGCTTTTTTAGAAAAAAGAGATCCTGATTTTAAAAAGTATCCTAAATTTCCTTAGATATTGAAACAATTAAATGTTATTCCAAATTAGAGAATGGATTTTAGCGGCCAGACTTAGAACCATCCCACTGTCAATTTCAGGAATATTGATAGGTTCAAGCGCAGCTTACTATAAAGGTATGTTTGACTATACCATCTTTTTTTTAGCGATTTTCACAACTATTTCTTATCAAGTTCTTTCAAACTTCGCAAATGACTATGGAGACGGCGTTAAGGGAACAGACGACAATCGGATTGGCCCAAAAAGAGCTGTTCAAAGCGGAAAAATTGGAATAAAAAAAATGAAAAAAGGAATTGTGCTCACTGCTTCAATTGCTTTGTGTTTGACATTTGTGCTAGTAATCAACTCTTTTAAGCAAGACTTGTTTAATCTTTTATTATTTGTTTTACTGGGTATTTTAGCTGTGGTTTCTGCTATAAAGTACACTGTTGGGAAAAATCCTTACGGATACATGGGGTTTGGAGATTTTTTTGTTTTTATTTTTTTTGGTTTAGTTAGTGTTCTTGGCTCAAATTTCCTGTACA
>JAQWJH010000118.1 GCA_029248455.1 Flavobacteriaceae bacterium | reverse complement strand
TTATTTCAAATAATCGGTATAGTATTTATCCAAGTATACCTTTAAAGCAAGTTTCCAGTCTTGCATTTTATTTACACCTCTCAAATCTAATTTTTTTGTAATCAACCTTTCAGATGGAGGGCGTTCTGCATAATAAACATCCTTAAAATGATCAGAACTTACAGATGTTATTTTTATTTCATCTTCTATTCCAAGTAACCTTAACAATTCTTGTGCAACCTCTAATCTACTGGTTTCACCGCCACATACACAGTTGTATAAACCCCAGTATTCCTTTTGAATCAATTCTTTTACCGTTAGAGCAAAATCATGAGTATAGGTTGGAGTTCCATCTTTATCATTTACAATAAAAAGTTCTTTGTTACCATCTTTTAATTGCTTCATTAACTTTTGAATAAACTTCTTATCCTTTTTAGGGCCCGCACCCATCATCCAACCTGCACGACAAATCACATAACGATCTGCATTCTCGCAAACAAAACGTTCCCCCATATACTTAGAACGTGCATAAACTCCTAACGGATTTGGCATATCCCAATCATCATATAAATCTTGCTTTCCATCAAAAATACCAGCAGTGCTTATATATAATAGAGGGATAGTTAATTTATTAGCTATAAAAACTGCATTCTCTACAGATAAGGTGTTTGTAGCATAGGTATCATCTTTGTTTTCTTCACAAAATTCTAAATCTGTATAAGCACCTAAATGAAACAGGTAGTCTGGATTAAAATCCTCCACATCTTTAATATAAGCTTCTCGATCTCTGAAGTCTAGGAATGACAACCACTCCTCGTTGACATCTATGTCTGTACATTTGATATCATATTCTTCTTTAAATTGTGCATAAAATGCTTCTCCTAACATACCACCGCTTCCAGCGATATAAATTCTTTTTTTCATATATTAATATTTATCTTTATTTATATGATATTTATTGCCAGCCTAGCTCTTCTGACCAATTTTCCAGCGCTGCAAAATCATTCATGACAATGTTTTCTCTAATAATTTTAGCCGGATTCCCAGCAACTATACAATTTGAAGGTACATCTTTCGTTACAACAGAGCCAGCACCAACAATAACACAATCTCCCATTTTAATCCCTGGCAAAATAATTGCACCAACTGCAATAAAACTATTTTTTCCGATGTAAGTATCCGTTAGAAATGGCTCATTATCTCCTATCCTTTTACAGTGGTCATGACTAAGTATCGTCGCACCACCTGCAACTAACGTGTTTTCGCCAATATGTATTCCTTCAGGATATAATTTGTCAAGAACCACTGAACCTTCAATAATTGCTGAATAAGGTATATCACACCCTTTTAACCTTAGTTTAAAAACTCTAATTTTTCTAAAAATAGTAGCTACGAAAAGTCTAGTGGCAAAACTTTTATTTTTTGTGTTTTCCATATTAAATCATTGATTTATAAATCGCTTCGAGGTTTAAAGCGACTGAATTTATATCTAGTTTCTTTGA
This sequence comes from Flavobacteriaceae bacterium, assembly GCA_029248455.1. GTDB lineage: Bacteria > Bacteroidota > Bacteroidia > Flavobacteriales > Flavobacteriaceae > MAG-121220-bin8. Next base: position 18,306 of record JAQWJH010000118.1, on the reverse strand, counting down.
CAATAACTTATCTCTTCCATTAAAACTTTCTTTCTCTAAGCATTTAAGGACTAACCTAGCCAGTTCCTCAGGTTCAAATGATTCTGAAACGTAACAACCTGCGACATCACCTATTAAATCATCAACATTTCCAACAGGACAAGAAACAATAGGTGTATTACAAGCTAAGCATTCTTTTACTGAATTTGGAGAACCTTCAAAATCAGAAGTCAAAAGATGTAATGAAGACACACTCATATATGATGGAATTAAAGATCTGTCCGTGTTCGTAAGAACTAGGGGCTCAATATTATAAGGATTTCCATTTTTTTGTAATATGTTAATTACTTCATCAAATCTATCAACTCTTTTTTGAGTTCTTCTTTTATATGAATCCATAAATAAAATATACTTTTTATTTGCATCCAGTTTTAATTCTCGTAGGCTTTTTTTAACATCCTGTGACTTAAAAAAGTCAGTATTTACACCATTTGGTAAATATTTTACTTTAGTATTATTAGTTTCAGACATATTTTTAACAATAATTACATTAAAAAAAAAGTTAACCAATTTAAGTAAAAAAAATCCTCCCTCTTTTTCTGGAGGATTTTGGTATGATACTATTTTTTTGAATTTAAAAAATCTAAATGTTAAAAAAAGAATTAAAGCACTAAATGAATGATGGCAATGTAAAATATTATAATCTGAACTTTTTAACTTTTTTCTTAATTTTTTAATTGAACTCCAATATGCTTTTAGACCAAATTCTCTTCCATTTATAAAATAAACTTCGTTTGAAACACCTAAGTTTGATAACGAATCTATTTGTTCCTTTACAAAAATGCCAAAGACTGGATATTGCTTCGTTGGAAAATTATTAGTGATATGTAAGACTTTCATAATATGATTGGAAATAAAAATAACAACTATAAATACTATTATAAACGGTTAAAAAACTATTATTCTTCTAATTATTTATTTTATTGAATTATTAACTATAATTTCAGCTTGTTTTTTCCAAGTATAATTATTCAAAATATAATCTCTTGATTCTTTTTTTGATTCCTCTATCCTAATTTTTTTTATGTTATTACAGCTATATTCGATAGTTTCTCTTATACTATTTATATCAACATTGTCAATTATCAACCCTCTTCCATTACTAACCATTTTGACAAAACTAGAAATTTTACTGGTTATAATGAATTTATTTAAAAGCATATATTCACTAAATTTTATTGGATTATTATATTCCCAATATTTAATAATGGGATAAGTCATTATTGCTATATCAGCTATAGAGATATAATACTTGATTTCAGAGTAATCAACTTTGCCAATAAAATGACAACAATTCTGCATTTTATTTTTTTCTATAGTACTTAAAATTGATTTTTTGGCAGGACCGTCTCCAATAATTAAAAAATGAAAATCAATTTTATCTTTTAAATATGTAAATGAATCTATTATTTTCTCGATTCCTCTATTTTCAGTTAAATGACCGTGAAATATAAAAGTAGGAACTTCATTTAACCAGCTAAACTTGTCTTTGTATTTTTTGAGTACATTTTGATCTACATTAAAATCCCCTGGTTCAACTCCACTACTCCAAATTATTATTTCCATAGATTCAATATCAATATATTCTTTAATAAAATCTTTCATTTTTTCGACAATAATTGATAATCTGATATTATTTTTTTTGGCATATTTAAATGACATTATGGTAAGCCATTTAAAAAATTTGTCTTTGAAACTTGAAGCCTCGTTATCAGAATAGTTAAAATAAAAGGTTCTATAATCAATAACAGCAGTAGTATTAGAATCAAAATACCCAAATATCTTTAACAAAGGTATTATTGGAAATGAAAAAATATCAAAGAAAATTATATTTTTATCTTTATTTTTTAATCTTTTTTTTAAAAAAAAGAAGAGAGCTATCAAATAACTAAAATAGTAAACATAACGTAATTTTGGTAACATAAGTAAAGTTACATTACTAGGCGCCTTAATTTGTTTGTCAGAGCATGTGAAAACAACTTCAGCTTTACAGTCCTCAATTTGATTGATATGCTTTACAGTCTTAACCCAGGTGGCCACATCTAACATAGTCGAAAAATCATTTCGTCTTATAAAAATATATTTTTTCATAATCTTGTTATTAAATTATAATAATTAAAACTTTACTGCATAGTTTGCCGCTGCCACAATACAAAACTGATGAATCAACATTGATGAATTATAAGGCCCTACGGTAAGAGATTCTGTTAAGTTTCCAATCATGAACAGTAATGTAATTGAAAATAGCACCAAAAAAGTTTTGTCCTTAGAAGCCGCTTTCCAGTATAATTTCATTGTCTTTAGATTAATGATCAAATATATAAATAGACCTATAAGACCAGTTTCGACGACGATTTCTAAATAGCCATTGTGAGCATGTGACACAGGAATTACAAGATTATTTAGAATTGGATTATTAGTTACACCATATCCAATAATAGTATGTGGAATATCATTTAAAAGTGAATTAACAATCTCAATCCAAATTATATCTCTCGAGCTTAATGTTTCAACGCCTAAGTCATTACCACGTTGAAAATATTTTATTAAAATATTACTTAAAAAGTATAATATGGATAAAAATATTCCAATGGAAAACAATTTACGTAAGCTTATTCTTTTTAAAAAAATATAATACAATATCACTATAAAAATAGTAGCCAAAATACCCATTCGTGAATATGTCAATATAAGTGAGAGTATTAGCAATAAAAGATTTACAAATAGAATACCTCTTCTGTTTAACTTCATTAAATGAATATTTATAATCACAGCGACACCTAACAAAACAGAGAACCGGTTTGAGTTTAATGAGCCCCAGAGAGCAAACATTCTAGATGTTTCTAATCCAAATTCATCACTAAAGTTTACGTTAAAACCTGTATAGTGAATAATTAAACTTATTATGTTGATTAACGTTATTGAATATAATATATATAATAACAGTTTATTAATTTCAACATTCTGTCTTTTGACAAAGAGCATTAAAAATAAAAAAAAAAATAAATAAATATAAAACATGATTAAAATGGAAGGGCTTCCTTTTCCATAAATGAAAGGAATTAAAAACAACATGAAGTAAAAAATATTTAATTTTTCAACGAAAGAAAGCGGAAAAATTCCTTTAAATTTTAAAAATATTCCTGCAATGGTTAAGCTTATTATTGGTAGAAGAAGCAAACCATTAAAACTAATATTTAGCAAAGGAATTGTTACTATATCAATTTCAAAACTTAAAAAGGATGTAAAAAATATGGCAATTGTAAGGAAATAAAAAAATGCATTTTTTTTAGAAAATATTTTTACAGAAAAATACAAAACGCCAAAAACATAAATAGCAAATACTAAAAATGAAGGGAGAATCTTTAAAACAAAGACTGAACAAAATATAAAAAAAGCTGCTAAATAAATAATAGTAAAATGCTTATTCAAATTAATTTTAGAAATATGAGAATTCATCATTTTTTTAATTACTATTTATTTAATTGCAGAATATATAACTGATCCTGAAAACCTAAGTGACTCATAAGTTTTTAATGAAACATTAAATTCATCAAGTTTAGTACTTTTTGATTTCCCTTTTAAATAAATCATTAAAAAAGTTCTGAATGATATTATAAATCTAAACAAAAGCGATAAAAATGGGCGAAGGGGTCGAAGAAATGGAAATAAACCAATACCAAGTGCACTAAAAATATCCCAACCTGGACTTAAAGTTTTTATTTTTAAATTATTATCCTTTAATAATTGTAAAATGCCTAATGCAGAAATATGAAATCTTGAATAGGCATGATATGGTTCTAGAAAAGCTGAAGAAGCAATCAACTTTCCTCCAGGTTTTAAAACACGATATATTTCTGAGAACAACTTTTTTGGATCAGTTACGTGTTCAAGAACAGAAAGCATCACCAAGTAATCAAAAGTATTATCCTTAAAAGGAAGATTCTGTGCATCGGCAATTACATCAATATTCTTATTGTATTCAAGATCTGTAGACACGACTTCAAAATTTATTGATCTAAGAAATTCACTATCAGAACCATCACCAGCTCCCAAATTTAATAATAGTGATTGTTTAGCATCATTTGGTAACAGGGACATTAGGTTACCTGTTTTCCAATGACGTAATGGATCACTCTTTGAATTTATAATAGAATCTTGTTCAAAAACGTCATTTGAATGAGAATTAAACAATAACTGATCACCTGCTTTCAAATATTCTGCATTACATTTTTCACATTTTAAATAATTTGTTTTTGTGATCGTGAATTGTGATGCGTGACATTTAGGACATCTAGTAATTTTAATAAGTTTCATTGTTTATGTGTTAATTTATTTGATGAAATCCATGGATAAGTTTTTTTGTAGAGCTTAAATTTTCATTTTCTAACGAAAAAAAATCTCTTTTAAATTTTTTCATTTTTGACTTATTATAAGAAAATGAATTGCTGATTATATTATCAACTAGATTGAATAATTCATTATAATTTTTAATAATTGGAACAAGATCGTGCATAACTATTTTTGAATAATGATCAGTTTTATAATAATCATTAACATTCTTATTCCCATTGTATGATTGAGGCATAAAATTAATATTTGCAACATTTTTTCCTAAAATTAATGAATCAATAGTAACTGTTGATGCAATATTCAATATCAAATCTGAGTTAATTAATTGGTCTACATACATCTGATAATCATTTTTAGAAAAATAATATTCAGGTTGATTTTTTAAATTAAACACGTAAGATGTAGGCTCTACAATTTTTACATTGGAATGATTACGAAAATTGTAATTTTCTAATTTATCAAGGGGATGTAAGCGAATAATAAAACTTAAATTATATCGATCTTTTAGTGTGTTATATATTTCCTCTACAAGTTTAGGCTCGTAGTCTATAAATGAAGTTTCTCCTGTAGCATAAAGGAGCGTAAACTTTTGTTTAACATTGGGAATCTCAAAATTATTTTTTGATAAATTTGAGTGAAAAAAATCATAAAATGGCACCGAGACTAATTTTATTTTATTTTCTGGATATTTATAATACTTAATAACCTCCTCTTTTACATACTTATTCCAAACAAAGAAATAATCAGGAGTATTAAGTATTGGTCCACGACTTGTTACATTATCCCAGCTGAAAATTTGATTCACACATTTATCTACTACCTTTCCTAGAACTAAAAAAATATAGAAATCTAAAAATGACTGAGGTAAAGTCAGAACAAGAGTAGCCTTATTCGGGTTGATAACTTTTATTGAATCTTTAAATATAAACCTAAAACTCAGTAAGCAATTTTTGAACAGCTTAAAAAATAAGATATCCAGTTTTGATTTTACTAAAAACTTGGTCAAGTAACTACTCTTTTTATTTAAAATTTGATCAACAATCATTTTTTTTGAACTGCTAAACTTGTACATGGTCGCATTGTGAGCAATTGTAAATAAACTAAATAAATATTTAAACAATCTATTTTTAGAAGTTTTAACTGAGTGTATTTCAAATTTTTCCTTAGGTGGCAATTGTCCTAACTTGTTAAGCTCAATAAAAATATCTTCATCACATAAAAATATCAGATGATAGGAATTTGAGAGTGAATGTGCTAATCCTGTATGAAAATAATTCCGAACTGTCATCAAATTTGATACAGTTATAAATAATACTTTTTTATCATTCATATCAATTGTGGTTTTTTATTTAATTTATTAAACAAATAAATGGTAATAATAATATTTAACACTATAATTATATACTTCACACAAGAAATTCCTGATTTTATTATGAAATTATGATAGGAAAAATACTCAATTATACCCAAAACACATAGTATTAGTAATGGTACTATAATTTCTCTCATAATTAAAGATTTCTCAACAAGCTCATACTTAACAATTATAAATATTAAAAGAATAACCTGCCAGCAACTTATAACATATAGAGAAACGATTACCCCTTGAATACCAAAATAGTAAGTGAGTAAAAATAAGAGCGGTATTAATAAAACTACCTTCATTACAGTATTCACGAAAAAAACTTTAGGCTTTTGTAAAGCCAAAAATAAAGGTTCGGCACATATAAAAAGAATTCCAAAAAATGAATTAATAAGTAAAGGAATTATAAAAACAATAGTACCATTCCATTTTTCACCAAAGAAAAAGTTAATTACGTCGTTGTAAAACAAAACAACAAAAGTGTATGAAATGACTAAAAAAATAATTACTAACTTTTGAACAAATAAGAAATTTCTTTGTAATTGAGATTTTGAGTCAATATTTAAAGAAAAGTAAGGAAAAAGAATAGTACGAAAAATATTTCTTGCTTGAAACTGTAGATCTGTTGTAAAACTAGATACAAATGTATAATCACCAAGATTTTTTATTGACAATAGCTTTGCTAATATAATTCTGTCAGCTTTTTCATTTAAGAAATCAATCCATGTTTGAAAAAAGATCCATTTACCAAAGTTAAGTTGTTCAACTGTTGTACTAAAATTAAAATAGAAACGCGGTCTTTTACTTACAAAAAAATAGGACAAAATCACATGACCCAAAGATTGAATTACTATACCAAAAATTAATGCTTCAATTGTGTAACCATTGAAAAATAAAAAAATAGTAATAATGAGACTTAGTAATATTGGAGTTAAATTATATGTAAAATATTTTTTTAGTTTGAGGTTCTTTTGAAGCTTAGTAACATGAATATTTTTTATAGAATTAAATAAAAAAACAAAACCAAATATTCTCAAATAGTATCCGTCATCGTTTAATTCAAAAAAAAGACTAAAATAATTTGAAGTTATAAATGTTACAGTAAAAAGAATAATATATTTGAAAAACTCAAGTGTCCATGCGTTATTCCATTGACTATCATCAATTTGGTTAGATTTTTTAGCTATTAAATAATCTGCAAAGCCTGTTTTGGAAATTGATTCTAAAAGAAAAGCATAAATTGCAATTATTGCGAAAATACCAAGTTCTTCAGAATTAAGAAAAACTCCTATGAAATAAAGTCTAATTATTTTAATTAATAAAAGGAAAGATTGGTATATTCCACCAATTCCGATTAGAGTATTAATTTTTTGCATTCAAAAATTTTATTAAAATATAAGTATGAAAAATTATTATTTTCGGTTAAAATAAAACACCAATACATTAAATTTGGCGATATATTTATATCATCTTCTTTAATTATATTTTTATTTCTAATATGGTCACTTACAGACAATATCTTTTAGGATAATCAATATTAAATATTCAAAACACTTTGTGTTAGTGAATAAGAAATACACAATTTTATTAAGTGAAATAGCTTATAAAGTAAAACCATCATCGACAATAATATTTTGACCATTAACATACTTAGACATATCCGATAGTAAATAAATTAAACTACCAGAAATATCAGAGGGATGGAGCATTCCTTTATTTAAACAATATTTTTTATATGATTTCAAAAAAGATTTAGGTTGATTATCTTCAATTCCACCCAGTGAAATGGTGTTAACACGAATATTTGATCCTTTAAAATATTTTGCCATATATTTTGTAAGATGTATCAACCCTGATTTAATAGCCGAATATTCTACAGGAGTTGTCATTGCAGTGTTTTTATATATTTCAAACTTTGGAGGAACTACACCATAAATAGAAGAAATATTAATAATATTACCATATGACTGCTTAAAAAAAAATTTTGCAAACTGTTGAGAAGTTAAAAAATATCCTCCAAGGTTCATTCCTAGATTTTCAGTAAAATCATTAAAACTAACATCAAAAAAATGTTGTCCATAATTTTTATTTCTAGGATAAGCATTATTTACTAAAGCATCAATTTTAGAATATTTATTTTTTAAAAAAGAAATACAACTAATTATAGATTCTGTTGATGTGATATCTAATTTTACAAAATCAATATTTGTAGTATTTAATTCTGATGAGATTTTTTTCTTAATACTTAATCCTAAATTTTCATTTGTATCAGCAATTATTGCAATACCATTATTTTCAATGACTGATTTTATGAATTCTTGACCAATTAGGCCAGCTCCACCAGTTACAACGACTATTTTACCTTTTAACACAATAATTTAAATTTATTTTTTTAGGGAGTTTTATGTATGATTCTTCTTTTGTCATTTTTAAATGGGAAATTCAACCTGGTCAATCTTGCTTCTTCCAAACTTAACTCAAATATTTTAACATTTTTAAAAGTCATAACTGGGCTTAAATTATTTCCTAAAGGTGAAAAAATGCAAGAGCTTTCTTCATATTCTAAACCATTTCCGTCTATACCAGTTCTATTCACTCCGATCATAAAACTTTGATTCTCTATTGCTCTAGCATTGAGAAGAGTATTCCAATGTGATACTCTAGTCTTTGGCCAATTGGCAATATTTACTAAAATTAAATTTTCATTTGATAACTGCTGGTAAAGCTCTGGAAACCTTAAATCAAAACAAATACTCAAACCCCATCCTCCGTCCCAAGGAAGGCTTACGATATTATTTCCTGATCTAATTAATTTATCTTCTCCACTAAATGAAAAAAGGTGTATTTTCTCATAACTTGCTGCAATATCCCCATTTTTATTAATGGCTATACTGCTATTGTGAATATTTTTACCTAACGAAATTAATAAACCAAAAATAATATTAAGATTATATTTTTTAGCTAATTTTTGAATATAATTAATACTATCTGAATTTTTTATATCCTCAGCTAAGTCTAAATTAGTCACTGAAAAACCAGTCAATGTCATTTCCGGAAAAACCACATAATCTGCACTACTACCGATAGATTTAAGAATACTTTCAACAGCAATCAAATTGGCAACTTTATCTTCCCAAACTGAATTTAACGAAACAAGAGCTATTTTCATTAGTTGTATTTTCTAAATACTGGCTTTATAATAGGTGATCTAAGATACTTGTCCAAACCATTATCTAGAGCTAGTTTATATATTTTTAGCGCATGTTCAACAGCTGTTAAAGTTAATCTAAGTTCTTCTTCCTGGTGGGAATAAGAGACAGCTATATATGGCATGATAACATTTTTTTCTAACATTTCTTGCGCAAATAATGTCCGTAGAGCAAGCGACAAATTCCCTTCATTGTCTTTTGTAATATAATTTGGAGAACATGGGTACCCCTCAACATAAAATTGATCTTGAATTCCTAAGTTTTTTGAAACTTCATTCATTCCAGAAATTAATTTGTTTCCATAATCCCAAAAATGCGCTACTACTTTATTTCTTTTTAATATTTCCATAGTCTTAATAAAAGCACCTAAAGCGCTCATTTCTGCACCATGAGTTGTTGAGGTTAAAAATATTCTTTCTTTACCTTCTTCTAGAATACCTCCAAGTTTCATCACATCTCTTTTCCCTCCCAAAGCCGCTACTGCAAAGCCATTAGCCATTGCTTTTCCAAAAGTGCAAAGATCTGGTTCAATTCCAAAATAAGTTTGTGCTCCTTGCATATGCCATCTAAAACCTGTTATCATTTCATCCAATATAAATAAAGATGAATTTTGATGGGCTAAAGAAATTACTTGATTTAAAAAATTCTGAGGGTTTTTTGGACATAAACTACAAACTTTATTTTTATCACATGAATCCAAGCATGGACTCAAGGTCGTTGCAGCTTCCATTATAACACCTGCAATTTGATCTGGATAATCATCATATAGTTTTTTCAATGATTCAATATCATTATAATGAAATCTCAACGTCAGTAATTGTGTTTCCTGAGTAACACCTTTATTCATAACAGTTGACCCAATAAACCAATCATCAAAAGAAAAAAACGGTTGTTCATAGGGTAATGCAATATATTTTTTTCCTGTGTAAGCTCTGGCTAATTTAACTGCAGCACTGGTAACAGTAGAACCATGTTTTGCAAATTTTACCATTTCAACCGAGGGGATTAGTTCACAAAATAATTCTGCAGCCTTTAATTCAGTCAATGATGCTCTGGTTAAATTGTTACCCTTCATTATTTCATCATTACATGCATCCGCTACTTCCCTATTTGCGTATCCAATATTTACTGAACGTAGTCCCATTCCATAATCTAAATACCTATTTCCTTCCGGGTCATATACATAGGCGCCTTCTCCCCTTTCTAGAATTGGGGGGGCGTTAGATGGAAATTGATCATCTCCTCTAGAGTAAGTATGGCAACCTCCAGGAATTGCATTGTGCAATCTTTTTGAATAATCGTTTTTCATATCAAAATAATTAATTTTCTTGTTCTTTAAGTTTATTGAAATTAGACCAATAAATATCATCAAGGTGACTATTTAAGTGGTTCCAATTGTTTTTAACAATAATGTCAATTAAAGCATTATCCGAAATAGATAAAACATTAACATTAGTTATAACACTCTTAAAAAATTCAGCATCAGCAGTATAATCTAAAGTCATCCTGATTCTTTTCACTTCATCTGAATATTTCAATTGTATAATATCGATTTCATTTTTATCAAAAATTTTTCCCCAACCGGTTTCTAGCTTTTGAGATTCTACTCCTTTTAAAGACCTTTTTAAAAAGCCTTTACTATACCCAGTGCTATTCATACCTAAAGGTAGTCCTTTAGTATATGCCATTTTTGAACCACTAAGCAACCTATCTATTACTAATTTTGATGCTTCAGTTGAACATAAAATATCATCTCCATCAATAGATACTATATGATCTATTTCATGCTTAATAGCACATTCCAAATGGCGTAAAGGAATGTTTTCATCAGATCCATAATATACTTCTACTTCATTAGAATTAAAAATTGATTCAAACTTTTTATTTTCAGGTTTTACGGATGTCGTAATGAATATTTTTAATTGTTTTTTCTCAATACTTTCTTTAAAAGCAACAAAAAAGCGTTCGACGAGGTATCTTATTAAAGGCTTTGTATTTATTTCTATCAAATGCTTTTCACCTAATCTAGTTGACCCCAATCTCGCTGTTATAAAAACTCCAATCATTACAATTTCTCTATCTGATTATTATTATCTGATTTTTCGACAGCATATAATATTTTTAAAACCTTGTGATCATTTTCTAAAGAATTTGGGAAAACACTTTCATTATTTGCTGCCTTTAAAAAAGCTGACATTTCATCAATATACATTTGCTCAGTAATATTCTTATTATAACCTGCTTCGGCAGCGATAGTTTCATATTTTATTTCATTCCAAACATTGGACTCAGGGTCGTATATTTTTATCATATTATCATCCCAATCCCAATACAATTGTTTTTTGTCTCCATTAATCGTTAAACGTCTAGTTGCATGCCTTGAGACAACATCAACCGATAAATTAAATATTGAATTCTCGTAGTCCATTAACAAATTATAAGTATCATCGATAAACTCGGCACCTCTAATTTCAATTGTTTTCTTGTATAGTCCTGTAACTCTCTTAGGGAAACCTAATAATAAGGTTATCCATGTTAATTCAAAAGGGACAATTTCTCTGCCTCCACCAGTTTCTTTTTTAGAAACATAATATTCACTAACGTCTTCATAATTATGCCAATCCGGAAGGTATTGACCTGAATGATATAAATAATTAGATATAACTCCAAGTTCACCGTTTTTTATAATTTGAGATATTTTTTTTATTGCTGGATGAAAAAAGAAAGTACAAGAAGGAGCTAAACACAACTTTTTTTCATTCGATTTCAAAATCATTTCTTCAAAATCAGTATCAACCACACTTGCTTCAATAAAAGCTGGAGTAGATAATTCTAAAGCTTTTTTCATATAAATATGATGGATATCAGGTGGTAAAGAAATGACAAATGCATCAAATTTAAATCTTGAAGTTGCATCTTCAAAGCTTGAAACCACAATTATATTATATTTTTCAAATGTTTCATTTCTTCTGTCTTCTCTTAGATCAAAACCAACTATATTTTTCACCCCTAGAGCTTGTAAATTTCTAATTCTTCTTTTACCCATTGAGCCTAACCCAAGTACTAATATGTAATTATTCATTGATTAAAATTTTATATTATTTATTTCTTTTCTAGCTTTAATTAAGTCTTCTTTTTTACCAATATCTAACCAATAGCCAGCTAACGGATAAGACACTATTTTTTTGTTCTCTTTGATAAGTTTTTCCATTAAATCGGTGGTATTAAAATGTTTTCCTTTTGGAATAAAATTTAGAATATCACGCTTCATTAAGTAAATTCCTCCGTTAGAATAATAGGTATATGTTGGTTTTTCCTTAAAATCTAAAACTTGATCATCAGAAATTTCCAACACTGCATAAGGAATACTGACATTATACGGAATTGTTAGCACAGCAAAATCAGCATCTTTTTTCAGAAAATATAAATAAAAATCCTCGTAATCCAAATTGGTTAAAATATCAGAGTTTGTCACTAATATGTGTTTGTGTCTAAAATTATTAATCTTTGAAACTGCTCCAATGGTACCTTTAGGTTCATCTTCCCAAACATATTCTATAGATATGTTCCTGTCTTTATCTTTACCGTTACCAAATCTATGCACTATTTGATCTCCTAAATAATTTATTGAAAACCAAAAATCATCTACTCCAAATGCTATTAATCTGTCAATATTGTGCTCCATAATAGTTTTATCACCAACTTTAATTAATGGCTTGGGAGTATCATTGGTTAAAGGTCGCAGTCTAGTTCCTTTTCCACCTGCCATTACAACTACATCAATAGGCAAATAAGCTTTTAGTAATCTAAAATTAATAATTGTAATAATTTTACCATCATCATCTATTACTGGAAACACTTTATAATTTTTATCTCTAAGTTTTAATATTTCTTTGAAATCATAATTAGATTTCAAGATAACCTTGGGATTGGGTTGAACTATTTCTGTAATTATATTATCTATACTAATTCCTTTAATTAGACCTCTTCTAACATCTCCATCAGTCAAAGAACCTATTAATTTGTTGTCAGAGTCAACTACAAAAAGTATTGCGTCTTGAGCCAAAACATCAAGTCTTAATAATGCATCATTGATTGAAGAAGAACTGGTTATTAAATGCTTATCATTTATCATAAAAATTTTATTTATATATCTATTTTAAAACTTGTTTTATCTTAGCATACTCAGATATTAAATGTTTTTTATAATTAAACATTTAATAGTTTCTTAATAATATTTTCGGCTGTATTATTTTTAAAGTACTTATTACTACCCTTATACACTGAATTTTCTTCTATCTTTTTTACACAATTTATAATTTCATCCTTATTAAAGTTTAAATCAAAAACATTAGCACTTCTTAACCTTCCTTGTTGTCTTTTACCAACATTAATAACAAACTTTCCAAATGAAGCAGCTTCTAAAATTCCACTTGAAGTATTACCCAGTAAAAACTTTGAAGACTTCATCGCTGAAAAATAATTTTCTTTTCCAAAACTATTAACTAAAGTTATGGAATCTGAATGTTTTTTCTTCAACATATGTGCCATATCTCTATAGTATTTACCCATAGTATCAGCATTAGATAGAGTTATCACTATTTGATTAGCTTGACATAATTCCTCTAAAGTTTCAAAAACTATTGAACTATAAAGTTCATTCCTTGCAATTTGAATTGTCTCTGGATGAAAAGTAACCAAAATGAACGGTTTGTCAGGAATGCCAAATTTTACTCTTACATCATTCCAGTCTGGTAACATCAAATCATTAAAACCATCTATACTTAGCGCTCCTACATTAAAAACCTTACTTGAATCCCCTACAATGTCGATAACCTTATCCCTGTAAATATCTGTTGCTACAAAATGTGTTTTAGATGCTAACGTTATCTGATGGCGATAAATATTATCAATTGCTCCTAAAGTAGTTTCTCCCCCGTGCAAATGTGCAAACAAAACACCAAAGGGGATTCCTGCTTGAACAGCGGCACTCATTTCAAAACGATCTCCTAAAGCCAAAACATAATCAAATTGATTTTCTTTCCAATAATTAGAAAATTCAATAATTAATTTCCCATAGCCTTGAGATATATCTACAGGCATATCATTTATAGGCATCCCCTGTACTTTGTGAATGACTCCAAATCCATCACTTTCAATCTCTTTTATCGTCTCCCCATGTTGTTTTTGTAAATGCATCCCAAAAACAATAATGGCTAAATCAAATCTGTCATCATTTGATAATTTTGAAAGTAATAGTTTATAAATGCCATAGTCTGCTCGAGAACTTGTTAAAACCCCTATTTTCATATAAAATCTGAATAAAATAATTTATCAAATCTATTTTTCTCTTCTTTAAGCTTTTTACCAATAATCTTATTCCATTCCATTGGAGATATACCGTCGCCGGGTCTTAATGTGATAAGATCTTCTTCACAAATAATATGTCCTTTAGATAAACTTTTATCTAAATGAATACTTTTCCTAGCAATAGTAATATTTTTAATTTCACTTTCACTTGGTTTTTTTACACCACAGCCGCTAATTGCAAGTTCTATATTTCTAACTGCTTTTACCATTTCTTTTAATTCATCTGGCTCCAACGAGGCAGCATGATCTGGCCCAGGTAAAGTTCTATCTAATGTAAAATGTTTTTCTATAATTTTTGCACCTAGAGCGACTGCTGCAGTTGGGATTTCAATACCTAATGTATGGTCTGAATAGCCTATTTTAATATCTAGATTATCTTTAATAGATAACATTGCCTTCAGGTTTACATCCTTCATTGGGGTGGGGTATTCGGTATTGCAATGTAAAATAGAAATCATTTCTATAGAAATCCCAAATTGGATTAAAACATCTAGTGCTTGTTTAATTTCATATTCATGGCACATACCAGTTGACATGATAACTGGCTTTCCTAGCAAAGCAATAGCTTTTAAATAGGGGTAGTTTGTAATTTCACCACTTGGAATTTTAAACATTTCTAATCCCAAATTATTTAGATAAGTAACCCCCTCAACATCAAAGGCTGTAGAGAAAAATTTAATGTTTTTCTCTTTGCAATATTTGATTAACTCTAAGTGGTCAAGATGACTAAGCTCTAAGTTTTTAAGCATGTTATATTGAGAATCATCTCCATCATTGGTATTCGACTTCTGATAAATAGCTTTTTTAGCATCTTTACTTACCAATTTATCGGCTGTAAAAGATTGAAATTTGACGTAATCTACTCCAGCATCTGCAGCGACATCAATTAGCTTTTTGGCATAATTCATATCACCATTATGATTAACACCAGCTTCTGCGATTATTATAGTATGGTTATCCATTATTTAAGTTTATGACCTACACGTAATTTTGCATCTGTTTCCATATCGTATATTTCAATAAAACTATCTAACGTCTTAACAAAAAAACCTTCATGAGTTTTTGATATTAATTGGCCGACAGTGCCTTTATAGCTTGGAGCATTTAATATTAATCTAGATTTATTTATTTTCACTTCTTTACCATTTATAAACGATGTTGCCATTGGTCCTGGTTTGTTTATTGAACGAATGAAATTAAATAACTCTCTTGATGTTTGATTCCAATTAATTATCTCATCCCCGAAACCTCTTTGTCCACAATAAAATCCGACTTTATGTATTTTATTTTGAACTATTCTTTCTGATACTCCTGATTGTATGTCTTTTATAGTATCATATAAAATATTAGAACATTCAACATATGCTATTTTTAACAATGAACAATAGTCATCACTATCTGTTATTTCAAAACATCTTTGCTTTAATATATCACCAGTATCAATACCTTCATCTATATAATGAACTGTAATTCCGAATTCTTTCTCATCATTTATTAGAGCCCAATTTAAAATATTTCTACCTCTATAAAAAGGTAATTTACCAGCATGACAATTTATTACTCCTAATCTAGGAACATTTATGATATCAACTTTAAAAATTTGGTTAAAACTCATTGAAACAAATAAGTCACAATTATATGACTTTACCATTTGAATAAATTCTGGGCTATTTATATTAACTGGATAAATATATTCTATTCCGTATTTATCTGAAAAATCTTTTAATGTAAGGTCATTTGTATCAGATCTTGGCACAATAAACTGGATTTGAATAGAATCATCCAATATCAATCTTTCAAAAGCCAAATGAGACCAGGGACCGTCAGCAAAATAACCTATTTTAATTTTTTCGTATTTCATATTATCTAACACTACTTGGTATATTTACAATTCGTTCTTCTAAAAATAAAGCATTTACCTGCTCATCCTTTTGACAATCTTTATACATTGGCAACCTATTCATCAACTGCCAAATTGGCCTAGTCATTACCAGCGCTTTATTTGTTACTTTCAAAAATAAATCGCGCTCTTTTTTATTCTCTAATTCTATACACATTAACCAATAATTTGCTTTTGTATTACTAGTTTCTGTTCTAAAATTTATTCCTTTTTCTTTGAAAAAAGCTTGATATTCTTTTGCTAAATTCCTTTTACTTTCTAAAAAACCAGAAAGCTGTTCTAATTGCGCACAAGCCAAAGCTGCGTTAACGTTTGGCATTCTATAATTGTAACCTAGCTCATTATGAACATATTCATAAGAGTGCGGTTCTTTAGCTGTAGTTGTCAAAAATTTTGCTCTTTCTCCAAGTTTAAAATTATTTGTCACTATTGCACCACCACCACCGCTAGTAGTAATTTTATTTCCATTAAAAGAAAAAACACCAACATCACCAAAACTACCAGTTGACTTACCCTTATATTCACTTCCTAAAGATTCTGCAGCATCTTCAACTAAAGGGATACCCCACTCTTTACAAACTTTTATCAACTCATCTAAATGAACCGGGAAACCAAATGTATGCATTGGTAAACATGCAGCTATTTTTCTTCCGGTTTTTTTATTGTAACATACTTTTTCTCTTAACTCTCCAAATTCCTCTAAAAAACTTCTTACTGCTTTTGGAGATAATCCCATTGTGTCAATATCTACGTCTAAGAACACAGGATATGCATTATTATATGCTATTGCATTTGCAGTTGCTACAAAAGTTAATGCTTGTGTAATCACTTCAGTGTCTTCTTCTACCCCGACGAGTCTTAATGCAACTTGTAAACCAGCAGTTCCATTTACAACTGCTGTTGTTTTTTTTGATTGAGTTATTTTACTCATCAATAATTCAAACTTATCTACGAAAGGCCCTACACTTGAAACATACGTTGAATCAATACAGTTTTCTAAGTATTTTTTCTCGTTTCCGTTAAAATTAGGAATGTGGAGTGGTATAAAATCATTAGTATTAAATCTATCTCTAAAAAAAGCAATTAAATCCTTATCCATTTTACATCTTATTGTCTAAATATTTGCCAGTTTCTTTGTGCACAAAATCAGGTATCATATAATTAAAAAGTTTTTTTATTTCATTTTTGTCCAAATCTTTAAGTCTTTTCAATTTAAAAATTTCTTTTTCAAAAAAAATGAGCTTTTCGTCTTGATAATTTAATTCATTCTTTATAACTCCTAATTTATCAAACCTGTTCATATCAAGTTTTTCGTTTTCTGTAAAGAACTCTTCAAAATCTTTTTCTCCAGAGGTGTCTGATTTTGTAAAAAGACAAGGCCAGTTATTATCAGTTTTATTTTCATTAAAATAATTTCTAGCTTGCTCCTCTGTTTCACAAATAATTGGTTCTAATCCTTTGTCTCTAAGATAAAGTACAGCAATATCTGAAAACTTAATCAAATTAAGATTTTTATTTAATTTAGGAAAAAAAACATCTCTATTTTCTCCAAAGATGCAAGACATCAAACACAATTCTCCCGACTCTTCAGGAACAACAAAATACCTTCTAACATCATTAGGTGCAACTATAGGTTGTTTCTTTTCAATTCTTTTATTAAATCCGTGTAATAAAGAACCATCTGAAAAAGCAACATTCGCAAAACGAGCCATAGAAACATTTATATCCTTACTTCTTCTGTTTACAAACATTTCCATTATTCTTTTCGAAGCACCCATCATATTTACAGGATTTGCAGCTTTATCTGTAGAAACACAAAAATATTTTTTAACTCCTTTTTTTATAGACTGTTCAATCGTTTTGTCCGTATTAAAAATATTTACATTAATCATTCTCATCAATGTAAAAGGATCTTTTTCACTTCTAACATGTTTTAATGCAGAAAGATTTAAAACATAATCATAATTACCATCTGACTCAAAAAAAGCATCATATTCATCAGATCCGATATCCAAAGCGAATGTTTTAAAATCACCGTCAATATACCCATAAGAACTTCTAATATCTCTAAC
>JAQWJH010000122.1 GCA_029248455.1 Flavobacteriaceae bacterium | reverse complement strand
TTAGCAATAGCTAACCCTCTTGAAATTGTTGCATTTGTCAAAGCTTCAGTAGAAGTTACGGGAACAGCACCTGGAATATTTGCTACACAGTAATGCAATACGTTATTAATTATATATGTTGGTTCTTTGTGAGTAGTGGGGGAAGTCGTTTCAAAACAACCGCCTTGATCAACTGCTACATCAACTAAAACAGTACCAATTTTCATATGTTCTAACATATCTTTTGTAATTAAATTTGGAGCCATCGCTCCAGGGATTAAAACAGCTCCAATTACTAGATGTGCTGATTTAATTGCATCTAATATGTTGTATCTACTTGAAAATTGAGTATTAACATTAGCAGGCATTATATCATCTAACTTTCTTAATCTATCAAGGCTAATATCAAAAATTGTAACATTTGCACCTAAACCTGCAGCCATCTTTGCAGCTTGTGTTCCAACAACACCACCCCCTAAAACAATAACGTTGGCAGGATTCACACCTGGAACACCACCTAAAAGTATACCATGACCACTTTGAGGTTTTTCTAAAAATTTAGCTCCTTGTTGAGTCGCCATTCTTCCCGCAACTTCTGACATTGGAGTGAGAAGAGGTAGTGTACCGTCTGTATTTTGAACGGTTTCATATGCTATGCATATGGCATCACTTTTTAACATTGCTTCTGTTAGTTCCTTAGAAGCAGCAAAATGAAAAAAAGTATAGATTATTTGATCTTTTTTAATAAGATTGTATTCTTTTTTTAAAGGCTCTTTAACTTTAATTATCATTTCTGAAATTGAATATATTTCATCAATTGAATGGCATAATTTAGCACCAGCGTTTAAGTATGATTGGTTAGAATAACCACTCCCAAGACCAGCTTCTTTTTGTACATAAACAGTATGACCATCAGCAATAAAAGAATTTACTCCCGAGGGAGTTAATCCAACTCTAAATTCATTGTTTTTAATTTCTTTTGGAACACCAATTATCATATTAGTAATTTATAATATTGCATAGTTAATCACAAAATACCAATTTACAAAACAACAATAATAAAAAGAAAAGGGTATTTATTGTTCAAATAACTTACTGTCAATTGATGGAAATAATTTTAATGCGTTTTTGTAATAAAGTTTTTTCAATACCTCATCGGGAAGATTAAGACCATACATTTTCCACAAACCATGTCTTTTTCTGTAATAATCAAAATACTCATCTTCAGTTTCCAAAACTCTGAAATAAACATCAAATTCAGACTTTTTATAATTATCCTTTCCAAACATGATTCTGTCCTGGTAATTAATAAAGAATTTTCTTGCTCTAATTGGTTGTCTACCTAATTCACCAATTACTGCACCTATTTCAGTGTAAACATTTGGCAAACTATCTAAATGATTGGCTAATTTATCTAAATCATTTGCCATCCATCCCATGTGTGCGTTAATAAATATTGTGTTGGGGTTATTTTTGAACATATTAAATTGTTCTTTCATTACAGTTTTGAATGAAGGGTATTTTTCAGGGGGTCTAAAACTTTTTGGGCGCTGCCGAGCATGAAGCCATCTCTCATTAAATTTGTCTACAGGATCAAAAAAAGGGGAGGGCTCACCAGAATGAATAAGAATGGGCATACCCAGTTTAGCACATGTTTCCCAAATAACATTTAACCTTTTATCATCAATTTTAATTCTATCTCCCTTTGAATCTTTTAGATCTAGTCCTAAATTTTTATAAATTTTAAGTCCAATAGCTCCTTTATTTGACGCATCAATCAATGATTTTTTAATGTTTGAAGAGAATTTTTCATCATCAAAATTATTAAATTTTAAGTTAACAAAAACACCAAATCTTGAGGGAAAGTTATTTTTAACATTTTCTAATGACTTTTCAAGATTTAAATCCATTAACGCTTGGTTTCCAGAAAATGTTGCAAAACCAGAACCGCTCAAATTAATCATAAACTTCATATTCAAACTATCCATTTCATTAACTAAACTAGAAAGATCATTAACTGCCATATTCCATTGGTGACTATGTACATCTATAAAAGGAAATTTTGATTTATTTGTAGGGTTTTTAGGGACTACTAGACTAGATATTGGAGAGTATTCTTCAATATCCATTAAATTATTTTTAATCTGTATCTTATCTATTACATAGTAAGAAATACCACCAAATAATAATATAACAACTAAAATTGATAAAAGAAAAACGGTAGCTTTTAAAAAATTTTTAAAAGAAAAAAACATGAATTAGTTAAATGGAATTACTATTTCAGTTAAATCCCATCGAAGTCTAATTGCTGAAGAAGAAGGACCACCAGGTGGTGAAGGAATAAAATCAATAGTAAATTGCTCTATAGTTTCTTCTAATGAATTTGAAGGAACTGAAATAGTAAACAAATCCATATCAGAACTAGGTTGAGAAATACCAAAATATGCATTAGTAGAATTAAAAGTTATATCCCACGAATTTTTTCCAGGAACAGTATACATTGAATATTCACCAGCTTTTAAAATATTATCTGTAAATTTTAAATCAGTATTGGTTTTAATCATAGTATGTCTATTAGCTCCTGTTCTCCAGTACTTGTTAAAAGGAACTAATGGAGATTCGGATTCCATACCAAAGATTAATCTATTTTTTTTAAAAGGGGCACTGTAGGTTATTGTAATGTCATTACTATTTTCTAGAAATGATACGGTTTTTAAAGGGCTGACGGGATTATTAATCACATAGGCAACATATACTAAAAATAGTGCAACGATTAATAATAGGGAGTATAAGATCTTTTTTTTCATAAATACATTATTGTTTATTCTTAATACGATTTAACATAATATAAATTATAGTTCAATTATATTAAACTTTCTTAACCTTTATAGCATTCATTCCTTTAGCACCTTTGATAGTATCAAACTCCACTTTATCTCCTTCCGTAATTTCATCAATACATTCACTAATATGTACGAAATACTTTTCTTGTGACTCAGGGTCAATAATAAAACCAAATCCTTTTGAATGATCGAAGAAATTTACTTTTCCAATAAAACCGCTTGTTTTTACAGCTTCACGCTTAGGAACTCCAATTACTATACTTTTGGCATTAATTTTTTCTTTTTCGGCAGGATCAGGTGGTGTATCAGTAAAATTGCCGTTATAATCAACGTAAATAAATTCATTAGTAATAAGATCTCCGCTTTCCTTAGCTTCTTTACGGGCTAACATCTTCTTTCTCTTATCTTCCTTCTTTTTTTTGCGTTTCTTTTCTTTTTCTAATTTATTAAAAGTTTGTTGCGATTTAGCCATATAGTTTTATAAAGAAAGTAAAAATAGATATTTTAAAGTTTATATTAAAATTTATATAATACAAGTAATTTTAAACAAAAAATCCAGTATTCACTGGATTTTTTGTTTATTCAAATTAAAGTTGAATTATCTTAATTTTTTACATGTAAATAATAAATAAGTGAAAAAGTAATTAAAATTTACAATCTTAAAACATATAATTAACTCCAAAGGAAATAATATTTTGTTTTAACGAACCATCTATATCACCACCTTTTACAAGATTTGAGATCCCCATATTATAATCTGCGCTTATTACAAATTTCTCTCCTATATTCGTTCCTAAACCTAAAACAAGTCCTAGACTTCCACTTTTCATTTCTTCATCTACTTCTCCAGTTATTAAGTTATAAGCAGCACCTCCCTTAAGAAACAAACCATTTCCACCATCACCAGTATAATATTGTAAATAGACTGGTATTCCAACTTGACCTTGACTCGCTCCATCAGATGAAAAAGAGGAATAATTTAAGTTCATACCAAGTTTCATTTTTTCAGATAATTCTGAAAGATAATTTAATCCAAGAGTTACTCCGCTAACTCCTGAACTACCCATTTCGAATCCAGAAGATGAAATCTTGTACTTTAAACTTGAAAAACCTACATTAACTCCAAATTGAGAATAAGAATTAAATGTAAATAGAAATAAAGCGAGCATTAGAACTGTTTTTTTCATAATATTTTTTTTAATTTTTCTAAATGTACAACTAAATAATTTACTATCAATTATTTACATATGAGCAAGGATGCTAATAAATTTAGTTTTTGATTTGCTTTAGAAGTCAGAATTGAATATAAAAATTGGAAAAAACTATTGCAAAAAAAGTTAATAGATTTCTGAACATTAAAAAAAAATAAATATTTTCATGTTATAAAACATAAAATAATTTAGTAACAATATAATTAATAAGTTTGTAGAATAATATGAAAACCAAATTAAATCATATTGCCTCTACCCTAGCCCTTACAATTAGTTTTCTGTTTTCTTTCAGCGCTTCTTTTTCTCAGGAAGAAATTGCAGAAACTGAAATAGAAAACGAAATATCAAACGATTCAATTGTAGAAAAACCTAAAACTTTAAGAGAATACCAACGCTCAGGAGATTTTTACCCCTACATCCTACTCACTGAACAAGACACTTTGGAATGGCCACTTGTGTATGATTTAAGTCTAGATTTTTATGATTTAAAAAGTTTTGATGTTAAAAATGATATTTTTACCTCGGTTCACTCTTTTACATCCTACAGTGAATACCCTTTTGAATGGATTCAGCCAAGTAATGGTGAGGTATGGGACATGACTCACTCAGATTATTATCAACATGTACTTAGAGAAAGTGAACTTAGATCCATTGGAGAACCAGCAAAACAAGAATACGAAATACCCTCT
>JAQWJH010000109.1 GCA_029248455.1 Flavobacteriaceae bacterium | reverse complement strand
TATTTTTTATTTTATTTAAAAGCTTTTTTAATTTCATCATTTATCCTGATAGGTCTATTTGATTTAGTACTGAGTAAACACCATATAGTTTTTGATGTAACAAGTAATTTATTGTTGTCCTGATTATAAATTTCTACTATTCTACTAGATTTTACTCCCTCTGTTTTTTCAATGTATGTTTTGAGTCTAATTTTATCATTTAAAAATGCTGGACTTAGGTATTTTATTTGATGTTCCAATAAAACCCAATAATAATTTTTAAACACCTCACTAGAAACAAGACTTTTCCAATGGTTTTTAGCAATTTCTTGTACCCATTTAATATAGACAACATTGTTCACGTGATTTAGGTCATCTAAATCATTTTCAGAGACAGTTATTTCTTTTTCCAAAGTCTTCATGAAAATATAATTTGAAATCTTATTATTAAATGATTGGTAGTGATTATTAATTATTAGTAATAGTATTGTTTTTCAACCCATAAAAAGCAATAAAAACAAAACATATAAGTGGCAGAATAAATGAAAAATTCATTTCAGACATTCCTAAAATACTTACATCATCTACACTGTAACCTCCAATATCTATTATCATTCCTTGAAGCTTTGGCATCAATGCACCACCCACAATTGCCATAACTAAACCAGCAGAACCAATTTTACTTTCTTCCTCACTTAAATTTCCAAGTGCTATCCCATATATAGTTGGAAACATTAGAGACATAAATAAAGAAACAGCAACCAAAGAGTAAAGACCCAAATAGTTATCAATAAGCATAACACCAATGGATGAAATAATCGCAAATAAAGAAAAGATCATTAAAAGCTTTCCTGGATTAAAAAAACGAAATAAAAAAGTTGCTACTGCTCTTCCAAATACAAATAAAACAAAAGCTGCCATTTGGTAATATCCTGCAGTTACACTATCAATTCCAATTCCCTCGGCATATTGATAAATATAAGTCCAACACATAATTTGAGCACCAACATAAAAAACTTGTGCTATAACACCTTGACTGTAACGACTATTCTTAGCTAACTTCTTAAAAATAACACCAATATTTTTATTTGAAGATGTATCACTAGAATCTGGCATTTTACTAAAAACAAATAATATAAAAACTCCAATAATTACTAACCCTAAAATGACATAAGGATCACGAATTACCATTAAATCTGCTGTTTTAATAAGTGTTTTAGAAGCCTCGTCTAATGCGCTGTAATCAGAAATATCATCTGATTGAAGTTTTTTCATAACGTACTGTTGAGCTACGAAAAGACCTAAAATTAATCCTAATGGATTAAATGCTTGAGCTAAATTAAGTCTTTGGGTGGCAGTTTCTTTTGGTCCCATAGCAAGTGCATAAGGGTTAGCAGCAGTTTCTAAAAAAGCGAGTCCAAAAGTTAAAACATATAAGCCAATACAAAAAAACCAAAACTCCTCTGAAATGGCAGCAGGATAAAATAATAACGCTCCAGTTGCATATAATCCTAAACCAATCAAAATACCAACTTTATATGAATATTTTCGCATGAACAAAGCCGCCGGAAGCGCCATACAAAAATAACCTCCATAAAAAGCCATTTGTACCCAAGCTGCCTGAGAATTAGAAAGCTCTAATACTTTTTTAAATGCTTGAACCATAGGGTCTGTTACAGCATTTGCAAATCCCCAAAGAGCAAAAAGTGAAGTGAGTAAAACAAAAGGAATAATTAATTTTTTTGGAACTACAGGAATTGTTTTTGATGTATTCATTTTAATAATATCAAATTTTATTTAACAACTAGTTTTTTGGTTAAGTCGTTAATTTTTGCACAACTTAATTGCTCCATAACCTGAGTTAATTGCTTTTTTAACATGGCTATGGTGTGATCACCTCCTTTATTTCCTAAAGCAGAAACTCCATACATAAAGGTGCGTCCCATAAAACTAAAATCAGCGCCACTTGCCATAACTCGAGCTACATCGGCACCACCTCTAATTCCACTGTCCATCATAATAGTAATTTTATCTTTGTAAAGTGGGCTAATGGTTTTTAATGAGTCAATTGTCGCTTGACCTACATCAACTTGTCTTCCTCCGTGATTAGAAACTATGACACCATCAAGTCCCAATTTACAAGCCATCTCAACATCATGAATTGATTCTGCTCCTTTAATCACAAGCTTACCTTTCCACAAATCTCTAATTCGTTTTATTTTTTCTTCGTTCAATCGACCTGAAAAAGTAGCATCCATAAATTTTGCTAATTGGCTAAGATTTAAATTTTTAGGCATGTATGGTTTTAATATTTCAAAACCAGGTTGTCCATTTATTAATGTTTTTAATGACCAATGAGGTCTTTTCATAGCATTTATAATATTTGTAAGTGTCATTTTTGGAGGCATTGACAATCCATTACGAATATCTCTAGGACGATAACCAAATGATGGTACATCAGCTAAAATAATAAGAACGGGGCAACCGGCTGATTCGGCACGTTTTAAAATATCTTTAGTAACACTTTGTTCGGCTGGATGATAAAGCTGAAACCAAGCGCTACCCTCAGTTATTTCAGAAATTTTTTCAATACTAGCAGTAGTTACAGTACTTAAAACAAATGGAATATTATGTTCAAATGCTGCTTTAGCTAATATTTCAGGTGATTTAGGCCACATTAAACCCTGCAGACCCACAGGAGATATGCCAAAAGGAGCATCATAGACATGTCCAAAAAGTTCAGTTTTTAAGCTTGGAGGCTGGTAATCAACTAAATATTTAGGTTTTAGTTCTATATCTCTAATTCTAAGTGTATTCTTTTTTAAATTAACGTCATCATTGCATCCACCATCTAAATACTCAAAAGCAAATTTTGGAATCTTACTTTTTGCTCGTTCTCTTAAATCAGGAACTGAGGGATACTTGTAATTTATTTCTGAGTTCATTTCTATTAATTGTTTAGATTATATATTCTTTCCATAAGTACCCATTTTGTACCTTTTTTTGTGTTTGGTAATCCTTTTTGAAACTTCCACATCAATTTCTCCCACTGTTGAACTTTAATGTTTTTGGCATCCAATTTATCTTTTTTTTCAAAAGAAAAAGAATCGTCTGCCTGAATAATCATAAAAAGTCTATTTCCAGTCAAATATATTTCTGCTTCTTTTATTCCACAGTCCTTAATACTTTTATTTATCTCAGGCCAAACACTTTGATGATAGGCTTTGTAGCTATCAATTATTTTTGGATCATCTTTAAGATCTAAAGCCAAGCAATATTTTTTAAGCCTAATTCCAGACATTTTATTTCAACGCTTTATTAATTGCTCTATCTAGGTGAGTATACCCTCCATCGACATAAATTAACTGACCTGTTGTATGACTCGATTTTTCTGAAAGTAAAAAAACTACAGTATTAGCAATTTCATCTATTGTTGTCATGCGGTTTTCTAAAGGAATTTTTTCTGTAATTGATGACAACTTTTCTTTAGGATTTTCAAAGTTTTGTATCCATTTATTATAAAGCGGAGTAAAACATTCAGCTACAACTACACAGTTAACTCTAATGCTGTAGGGTAATAATTCTAAAGCCCATTCTCTAGTTAAAGCATTTCGGCCTCCGTTAGCTGCAGCGTATCCTGATGTTCCTCCTTGTCCTGTAACTGAAGTTTTAGAACCAATATTTACTATCGCTCCTTTATTTTTCTTAAGCTCCGGAAGAACTAATTGTGTCATAGTGTAGTAATGAGCAAGATTACGTTTAATAGATTCCATAAAATCCTGGAAATTTCCATTCTCCAACCCTACTCCGTCATTAACACCTGCATTATTGACTAGTCCATCAATCCCACCATATTGTTTAATTACCTGACTTACAGCTTTTTTACATGCTTCAGGTTTTGTTAGTTCAGCAAGTGCATAACCTGCTTTAAATCCATTTTTTTCTATTTTTTTTATAGCGCTTAAAATATCATTTTTATTTCTTCCAACAATCACAGGGAAAGCCCCTTCTTCAGCTAATAGGTTGACTATACCCCCACCAATACCTTTAGATCCTCCTGTCACTAAAATTATTTTATCTTTTAAATTTAAATTCATATTACAGGTTGTAAATTTTTATAGCATTTAGTCCAAAAATTTGAGCTTTTGTTTCAATTGAATGATTATCAAGATAATCAAAAATTAAATCATATACTTTTTTATAGTTTGCTGCCAGCAAACAAACGGGCCAATCTGAACCAAATAGAATTCTTTTGGGGCCAAAAGATTGAAAAATGACATCCATATAAGGATTGAAATCATTATCATTGAAAACATAGTTATTAGTTTCTGTAACTAAACCTGAAAGCTTACAAGAAACGTTTTGATTTTTAGAAAGTTCAATAACATTTGATTTCCATAGCTCATCCATTGAGTTAGAAATACGAGGCTTAGCTATATGATCCAAAATAAATTGTTGATTTGGAAATTTTTTGACAAGTGCGATAGCTGCAGTTAGTTGACTTGGAAAAACAAGAATATCATAGGTAAGATTATAATTAGCAAGTTTACTTATTCCTTTTTGTACATCATCACGAAGTAAATAATCGTCTTTTTCTGCTTGAACGATATGTCTTAACCCTTTAAAAAAAGGGTTCTTAGCATAGTAATCTAAACGACTCTCTAAATTTTCTGAAGTCAAATCAAGCCATCCAACAACTCCCTTAATAAATTTATTTTTCTGGGCACAACTTAATAAAAAATCCGTTTCATTTTCAGATTGATCTGCTTGAACAGCTATACAACCTTCTATTGCATTTTCATCAAGTAAAGGCTTTAAATCCTTTGGAAGAAAATCTCTTCTAATTACCTTCATTGAGGTATCTATCCAAGCATCTTTAATTGGATCATAGTTCCAAAAATGTTGGTGACTATCTATAATCATTTATAGGCCTTACATGTTTGTTTTGAGACACCTAATCCATCAATACCTAGTTCTATAATATCACCATCCTTTAAATAACGAGGAGGATTTAATCCTAAACCAACTCCAAAAGGAGTTCCAGTGGAAATAACATCGCCAGGTAATAAAGTCATAAATTGACTTATATAGCTAACAACTTGTTGAATATTGAATATTAAATCTGAGGTATTACTGTTTTGCATTTCCTCTCCATTTAATTTTAACCAAAGATTTAAATTATTGGGATCTCTAATTTCATCGGGAGTTGCAATAAAAGGTCCAATTGGTGCGAAAGTGTCACAGCTTTTTCCTTTAACCCATTGCCCGGAACGTTCCAATTGATAAGAACGTTCACTTACATCGTTGTGTAAAACATAGCCTGCAACGTGACTTAAAGCGTCTTTTTCACTTACATAGGAAGCTTTATTTCCAATGACTACAGCTAACTCAACTTCCCAGTCTGATTTCTCGCTTCCCTTAGGGATAGTAATAGAATCGTAGGGTCCAATGATAGCAGAACTTGCTTTAAAAAAAAGAACTGGTTCCTCAGGAACGTCCATACCACTTTCCTGTGCATGCTTGGCATAATTTAAACCAACACATACAATTTTTGAGGGACGCATTAATGGAGGGCCCAAGCGAGTATCGTTATCTATAACTGGGCAGGAATAATGATTTTTTTCTAACCAATTATTTAATTTTTCTATTCCTTGATTACCAAAAAAGTGCTCATCATAATCTTTGACAAATTTTGATACATCTATTCTTTTACCATCTGGTAATAATAAACCAGGTTTTTCTTTGTTGATTTCTCCAAATCTTATAAGCTTCATGATTTTTTATTTTGAGTTAAGTGTAACATAGCCTCCATCAATTCCATAATTAGAACCTGTAATAAAACTAGCTTCATCAGCACATAAAAATAA
>JAQWJH010000105.1 GCA_029248455.1 Flavobacteriaceae bacterium | reverse complement strand
TCATTTTCGTACTTTATTTGATGTTTTTAATTTAAGTAAACCTGATTTAATTCATAAAATCTCTAACTTCTCACATCTCGAAAAAATCAAAGTGGTAATGAAAAATTTTGATATTGTAAAATACAACACTCCAATTAACTTGTTGTTTTTTGAATGTAGATTTAAACTTATTAATTCATTTTATGTTTTTTCTTTATTTAATAAAATTTTGATTGATGTGTTTTTATTTCTTTCTTTATCTCCCGAGATTAGATTAAAACAAATAATTGCTTTAATTACAAGAGGGGATTACAGGGCTTATGCTTTAAAAAAACTTAGAATAATTAAATAATTGGAAAATTCGTTTCTCATCTCAAAAAAAATTGATAGTCAAAGTTGTTTAGTTTTTATTAAAAATTCAAAAAAGTTTCTGATAGTTACAAATTTTCACTTAAAACTCTTTAATGATTTTTATAAAATTTCTAAAAAAGATTTATTAATAAATATTTCTAAAAAATTTCCTGACTCTAACATAAATGACATTTATATAGAATTGAAGGAATTGTTAAATAATTCACCATCAATTTCTACAAAGACTAAAAACGATTATATAATCCCAAAAAATCTTAAAAAATTCAAATTTAAATTAGGTGATACTTACTACACAATTAATTATGATAATCAGCAAATTGTAAATACAGTTATTGGTCAGCTTTTCCATCTTAGAGATTCTAGTATTAGTGAATCAAAAAACTATTATGTATTTAATACTAATGGCCGAAATTTTTTAAATGACGACAATACTTATTCAGGTTCTTGGGATAATAATGAAACACATTATTTAACGGGAAAACTTTTATCGCTAATTATGTGTGATTTTCATGAGGTTAAGGAGGATAAGTGGTCAGGTTTTTTGCATGCAAGCACTGTGTCTAAGGCTAATAATGCTTTTGTTATAATTGGAGAATCAGGAAGTGGAAAAAGCACCTCTTGTGCAATATTATCTAAAAATGGCTATGATTTAATTGCTGACGATATCACACCACTTTCCAGAGAAGGTAAAATTGGTAATTTTCCAAATGCAATTTCTATAAAAGAGCCCTCATTTAAAAAAATAATTGATTTATTTAAAAAGAAAAAGTTAAGCAATACATTTAATATTAGTAAAGGAAAAATCAAATATTTGAATCCATACGAATCTAAAAGATTCAATCCAAAGGCTATAAATTGTAAAAATATTGTTAGAATAAAATATAATCCAAAAACTGAAAACAAATTAAATAAAGTTGAATTAAAAGATTTATTGCCGTTAATAGTAAATGAATCTTTTTTTCCAACAAATTCAGAATCTGTTAATGCATTTATGAACTGGTACATGAATTGTCAATGTTATAGTTTAAACTATAGTAATGACGATTCATTAATCAATTTTTTAGAAAAAATTAATGATTGTTCTATTTAAAACCCTTCAAAAGTCATATTATTTATTTTGAGTAAATTCCAGTGTTAACAGAGAATTCGTTTGAATTATAGTATTGTATAATATTTTATTAAAATCCATAAGTTTTTATTATTGTAAGTAATTTTAGCTATAAGTAAAAATTATATCTAATATTATAAAATTATAGTACTTAATTAGATTTAAAAAAATCTATTTTTCCATTATGTTTATTATATATTCACCTATATAAAAAAAAATTATGAAAAAATTAGTATTTATTTTTACAATTATGCTTTTTGTAGCATTCCCAAAAAATTTAACTGCTCAAGGCACTATAGTTGATGTTGCAGTTAATAACAAAGATTTTTCAACTTTGGTTACAGCTTTAAAAGCAGCTGACTTAGTTGGCGCTTTACAAGGGGACGGTCCTTTTACCGTTTTTGCTCCAACAAATGATGCCTTTGGTAAACTTGATTCAAAAACATTAAACTCTTTATTGGAAGTAGAAAACAAAAAAGCTTTAGCAAACATTTTAACTTATCATGTTGTTTCTGGAAAGTTAGCTGCATCGGATGTTGTGGCTGCTTTAAAGAAAGGTAACGGTTCGGTTGATTTAACTGCATTAAATGGTCAAGTAATTAATGTCATGCAAAAGGATGGTAAAATTTGGTTGAAGGATTCAAATGGAAATTACAGTGAAATTGTTGCAACTGATGTTATGGGTAGTAATGGTGTGATACATGTAATTAGCTCAGTTGTTATGCCTAAAGGTTAATTATAAATTAACAAATTCTGTAAAGGAGTTATTTTTAATTATTGAAGCCCTCTATAAATTTAGGGGGCTTTTTTTTATAATTTTATGGAAATCGCCAACTAATAATTACTATTGAGATTTTTTGGTTTTTGTTATAACTTAGTGATAGTAAATAAAAAAATTAATATTTATCGTTTTGAGCAGTCTAGGTCTTAGATTAGATCTAAACAGAACCTTAATTCATTAATAAACACACAAATGAGAAAAAAAATAATTTTAGGCACACTTCTCACAGGGTTAATTTTTTTGGGAATCCATCTTTATAATTTAGGGCAGAGACCTATTAGAGAATATCCGTCGTTTACACTTCACCCTGAAAAAAAAGCCGCAACAGTTCATGACAGTATTCCTTTACAGGATGTTGTGCTAGCAGGTAATAACTGGGACGGGGTCATTACCATTTTTGACCAAAAAACTTTTAAAATCATAAAAAAAGTAAGTGCCATGCCAGACAGAGAGGAAAGATTTGAAGAAATCTATTCAGGTCTAAGAAGTTTTGCTTCTGGTTTTATTAGGGAATATATTGGTGAAGGCAATGATCAATTGGTTGACGATATGTTTACGTCAAATGATGGCAGGTACATTTATGCTTCAAGACCAAGTTTTGCAGATGTTGTTGCTATCGATGTCAATTCAGGGCAAATTGTTTGGCGAACCCCTGTAGAAGGTATTAGATCTGACCATTCAGCTATATCTCCAGATGGTAAAACTTTTTTAGTTTCTGCCTCAACCGCGCGAAAGGTACATGCTATTGATGTTTCAACGGGAGAAATCATTGGTGGTTTTGAATCTGGAGATCAACCCCATGAAAATACATACTCAGAAGATGGTAAAAAAATATACCATGCCAGTATCGGTAAAGTTTTTTTTGCTTCGCCAAATCTTGACTTTTTAAAGGGGGATCGTTGGTTTCAGATTGTTGATGCTAATACCTATGAAGTGATACGACGTGTGGATATTAAGCAAAAATTGGAAGAAGCCGGTTTTGATTGGATTGACCGAGCAATTCGTCCAATGGCCATTACAAAGGATGAAAAATTTGCTTATTTGCAAATTTCATTGTTCCATGGTTTTTTTGAATACGACATAGAGAATGATAAAATAACCCGAAAATTAGATTTACCTATTCCTAAAGCAAATAAAAGTCTATTGCCGGGAGACCATCTTTTAGCCTCAGGGCATCATGGTATTTCTCTTAGTGGAGATGATAAAACTATATGTGTAGCTGGTACTATGGACGGCTATATCGCTATAGTGGATAGGGAAACCTTTAAATATAGTACTATTAAACTTTCTGATGATCCAAAAGAAGCAAAGCCATACTGGGCAACTTCAAGCAAAGATGGCACAAAGGCTTATGTATCTGTAAGTGGGCTTAACAAAGTTTCAGTAGTTGATTATGCTACAGCAAAAGTAGTTGCCGAAGTTCCAGTGGGGAACCATCCTCAAAGGGTTCGTAATGGACAACTGCGTTTAAAATAATCATTAAAAATTATAATGGTGATTTTGATTATAAGAGGATTGAAGAATTAGTAAGATTTTCCATAGAATTTATTAAAAAGTATAAGTAACTTATATATTTAAAATAAATCAAAGGTATTTTTATTATTTAAGATGACCAGAACCTCACTTTTATATTCATTATTGAATAATCAGTTTTGTGTCATTAACAAAATTAATAGCCTATAAATATCACATACAAAGATGAGGGTTAAACAAAGATTACTTTTTTTTTATCTAATACTATCTCTTTTTGCTATAACAAACTGTCAAAGGGTACAAGTTTCTAAAAAACCTAATGTACTGCTCATTTGTGTGGATGACCTCCGTCCAGAACTAAAAAGCTTCGGAGCAGAATATATTAGCTCGCCAAACATTGATGCTTTTTCCGAAAAGAGTATTAAGTTTCAGAAACATTTTGTAAACGCACCAAGTTGTGGTCCATCTCGATATACTTTATTAACAGGGCAGTATGGACCAACAGGAAACAATGCATTTTTTACCAGAGCAAATGAAATAAATCAAGGGACGCAAAAAGTAAATAAAAGTATGCCAGAGTGGTTTAAAAAACATGGCTACACAACAGTCTCAGTTGGAAAAGTTTCTCATTATCCTGGGGGTAGAGGAGGTAATAATTGGAATGATAGTACAAAAATTGAAATACCTAATGCATGGGATAAACATCTTATGCCAGTTGCAGAATGGAAACATCCCCGAGGAATGATGCACGGATTGGCTAACGGACAGATTAGAGTAAAACCTAGTGATATGGACGTTTTCGAGACAGTTGAAGGGAATGATAATATTTATCCAGACGGAGCAATTACAGATGAAGCTGTGAAACAAATAAGAATGCTTGCTAATAACAAAGAAAATCCATTTTTTCTTGCTTTCGGAATTATTAAACCACACCTACCTTTTGGTGCACCAAAATCTTATTTTGATAAATACAATGATGTTGAACTTCCAGAAATAGAACATCCTCAAAAACCAAAAGGGAAAACCACATGGCATGGGTCGGTTGAATTCATGAAATACAATCGTTGGAGTAAAAACCCAAATACAGATACTGATTTTGCTAATGATGTACGTCGTCATTATGCTGCATGTGTGAGTTATGCAGATGCCCAAGTAGGTAAAATTCTTGCAGCATTGAAAAGTACCGGAGCTGATAAAAACACTATTGTTGTACTTTGGGGAGACCATGGTTGGCATCTAGGAGAACATGCTATTTGGGGTAAACATAGTTTGTTTGAGGAATCGTTGCATGCACCTTTAATAATCCATTACCCAGGTATGAAACACGAAGGTGTGAATACAGATGCTATTATAGAAACAGTTGATATTTTTCCGACTTTATGTGATTTAGTAGAAATTGAAATTCCTGAATATACTCAGGGCACCTCTCTAAAAGAATTATTAGTAGTCCCTAGTGCTGATGGTCACAATGCCATAGCCTATAATAATAATGCTTCAACTATTAGAACTTCAACTCACAGGATGATTTTACATAAAGATGGATTTGTAGAGCTATATGACCATACAACAATAGAAAAAGAAACTAAAAATATAGCTAAAGAACATCCAGAATTAGTTAAGCAGTTAAAGAACAAGTTGGAAGGTAAATTGCATTAATATAATAACACCACACAATATTGTATTGATGTATTAGCGGATCAAGATTTAAATAACTATTTTAATTACACTAAGAATTGAGTAAATTTAATTATATGAAAAAATTTATAATTCTATTACTGTTTGTTCCACTTGTGTCTTTTGGACAGAAAGAAAAAATAAGTTCACATTCTAAAACAATTGATTCTCTTACATTAGACATGATAACAAATAAAGGTTTGATATCTACTTATCAAAATATAAAAAATCAATTATACTTTGAAATAAGTGATACTTTATTGAAAAAAAATCTTTTAGTTGTTACAAGATTTGCACAACTCCCAGCTAATTATTCCGGATATTTAAATGCTGGTTCTAAAACAGCTGAGCATGTCGTAGAATTTGTTAGACAAGGAAATAAAATTTTATTGCAGGAAGTAAGTTATTCTAATGTAGCTGACGAATATGACCCAATCTCAATTAGTGTTTCAGAAAATAATTTTAAACCAATATTAGCATCATTTGAAATTAAAAATTCTGAAAAAAATAGACATTTAATTGATGTGACAGATTATTTTATGTCAGATTCACCAGGATTTAATATTATTCGTTCTTATGAAAAAGATAATTATAAAATAGGTAGTGTAGATAAAAAAATAAGTTTTATTGATTCGGCACGTAGTTTTCCAAATAATACCGAAATACTGCATACTCTTACATTTAGTGCAAACAAAGCACCCAGAGAGAATCGAACAAAAACATTTAGTTTTCAAATTAATCATTCGATTATTTCATTACCTAAAAACCCAATGCCTATTAGATATGAAGATGAACGTGTAGGTTGGTTTACTTTAGGTAAAATTAATTATAGTTCTGAGAAATTAAAATCTGACAATTATAATATTATTCGTCGATGGAGATTAGAACCTTCAGATTTAGAAGCTTATAATAAAGGTCAGTTAGTAGATCCTATTAAACCTATAGTTTATTACTTAGACCCTGGCACACCAATGAAATGGAGGAAATATTTTAAAATGGGAATTGAAGACTGGAACACTAGCTTTGAAAAAGCAGGTTTTAAAAATGCTATAATAGCTAAAGATCCCCCCTCAAAAGAAGAGGATCCTAATTTTAGTCCCGAAGACATAAGATATTCTACAGTAAGATATGTAGCCTCTACAACAAGAAATGCAACAGGTCCTAGTGTATCCGATCCGCGTACTGGAGAAATTTTAGAAAGTGATATTATTTGGTATCACAATCATTTAAGATCTTATAGAAATAGATATCTATTAGAAACTGGTGCTGCAAATCCTAAAGGAAGAACTTTAAATACACCAGAAGAAGAAATAGGAGAAATGATGCGAAGAGTAATTTCACATGAAGTCGGTCATGCTTTAGGGCTTCCGCATAATATGAAAGCCAGTAGCGCATATCCTGTTGACTCTTTAAGATCAGGTTCATTTACTCATAAATTTGGTATTGCCACTAGTATTATGGATTATGCAAGATATAATTATGTTGCACAGCCTGGTGATGAAAATATTAGGTTTGTAAGACAAATTGGGCCGTATGATGATTACTCTATTGAATGGGGTTACAGATATTATGGAAAAAGTCCTGAGCAAGAAAAAGAAATACTAAAAAAAGTTGTTGATTCAAAATCATTAGATCCAGTATATATGTTTGGAGGATATGGAAATGATCCAAATTCTCAAACAGAAAACATAGGAGATGATCCAATAAAAGCAAGTATGTATGGAATTAAAAATTTAAAAATAGTTGCTAATAATTTAATGAAATGGACTGTAGAACCTAACGAAAATTACAATGAACTAAATGAGTTATACGGAGAGTTGATTGGAGTTTATAGAAGATATGTTTATCATGTACTTTCTTTAATTGGAGGTATTTATGACACACCACATAATGAAAATCAAAAGGGAGTTACAAGATTTGTTAATGTTGATTCAAAAAAACAAATGGAAGCATTAAGTTTTTTAGAAAAAAATCTTTGGAATACACAAAATTGGCTTATGAAAAGTGAAATGATTTCACAAATTAAAGGCGAAGGAGTTTTAAATTCAATTCAGGGTTTACAAATTGGAGCCTTAAACAGATTATTAAATACTGATAAACTAAATAGAATACTTTCATCTAAACAAACTCTTAAAGGAGATGCTTTGTCAGTTAATGAGTTAATTGAAAATTTGTTTGAAACATTGATAAAAAAACCTGCAAATCCTGATGTTTCAGAACAAAGATTACAACTTTATTTTGTTGAAAGAATTGATATGTTAATGAAAGAAAAAGATATAAACCCAACTATTAAAAGTTTTTTAGTTCAGGTTAAAAATGATATTTATTCTTTTGCAAAAAGAAAATCAAGAT
>JAQWJH010000100.1 GCA_029248455.1 Flavobacteriaceae bacterium | reverse complement strand
TATCAACTCCCAGTTCTTCAACTGTTTCCCTAACAGCTGTGTCTTTTAAATCAACATCTGAATCTTCCATTTTACCACCTGGAAAACTAATTTGATTAGAGTGAACTCCGTTATAGGTATTTCTTAAAATCAGCGTCATACATGTATTTTTGTTAGTGTTTTCATAAAACAACAACATCACTCCTGCCATTTTTGGTTCTTTTATTTTAAAACCATCTTTGAATTGCTTAACTCTGTTTGGTGGTGCTAATTTTATTAAAGAATTAGTCCCAGGAAGTTTAAAATCATTTATTTTTAATATAATTTTTTTAAAATCAGAAAAATGCATGTAAAAAATATTTTTTTAATTTTTAGTTTTTTAATCCTTACCTCATGTAAAGATATCCCTAATAAACCTTCAAAAAAAATTATTAATAAACAGGTCAATAAAAATAAACCTAAATTAAAAAAAGAAGTTTTTTTACTAAATGATAAAAACGCTATTCCATTTTTTTTTAATTATGAAAAGGAAAATAAAGAAAATCAAGTAAGGATTGTAACTGATTATGGAAATATTGATATTCAGTTATATAAAGACACACCATACCATAGAGCAAACTTCATATTTCTAACTAAAAAAAAATATTTTGATGGGGAATACTTTCACAGAGTTGTTAAAGATTTTATTATTCAAGGAGGAAACTCAGATAATAGATCAACCTCAAAAAAAAGAAGAGCTATTGGAAAATATTTACTTCCACCAGACACTAAAAAAGGACACAAACACCACAGAGGAGTTATTTCAATGCCCAGCAGTGAAATTGAAAATCCATATAAGCTTGCGTCACCTTATGAATTTTTTATTGTTCAAAAAAAAGATGGCGCCTACCATTTAGATGGAGACTATACAGCTTTTGGAAAAGTAATAGATGGAATGTCAGTAGTTGATAAAATAGCTAATTTAAAAACTGATAAAAGAGAATGGCCTATTGAAAATGTAAGGTTTAAGACATTAATTATAAAATAAAACATTTCAATTATCAGAAATACTTATTTTTATATTATATTTAATAAGTAATACTTATAAAGTACAATCTATTATGACCATTGTTCAATTAAAATATGCAATAGCTGTTGCAGAACATAGAAATTTTACAGTCGCTGCTGACAAATGTTTTGTTACTCAACCAACATTAAGTATGCAAATTCAAAAACTTGAGGCAGAGCTTGATATTACAATTTTTGATAGAACAAAAAAACCAATTGCAATTTCAGATGTTGGTATTAAAATAATACAACAATGTAAAAAAATTGTTAGTGAATCTGAAAAAATGCAAGACGTAGTTGACCAGGACAGAGGAGTAATTGGAGGAAATTTTAAAATTGGTATTGTCCCTACAATCATGCCAACTCTTCTCCCGTTGTTTCTAGACGAATTAGTTAGTAATTATCCAATGCTCAAAGTTTTAATTTATGAATTACCAACTAACGAATTAATTAATCAATTAAAAAACAATCGTTTAGATTTAATAATTGCTTCAACTCCTTTAGAAGATGATGATTTAATTGAAAAACCTATTTATTACGAACCTTTTGTGGCATATCTTCCAAAGTCGAACGAGCATTTTGGTAAAAAAGAAATTGTTCCAAGGAATCTTTATTCAAACGATTTACTTTTACTTAGAGATGGGCATTGTTTTAGAAATAGTATTGAAAACTTGTGTTTTGACTGCTCTGAATATGTTGGAAAATTTGAACTTAAGAGTGGGAGTTTTGAGACCTTAGTAAATTTAGTAGATCAAAATTTAGGCATTACTTTTTTACCTTACCTACATACGTTAAAATTAAATGAGAATCAAAAAGAAATGCTTCATAACTTTAAAAATCCCAAACCAGCTAGAGAAGTTAGTCTAGTTTATCATAAAAGTGAAGTTAAAATTCACATTATTGATGAAATAAAAAAACTCTTATTTAGAGTTACTAAGCAAAAACTCCATTTTAGTGATGTAAACATTATAAGTCCGATTAAAAATAGAGAAGCTAAACGTTTTACCTAATTACCCAATAACCAATTCCAGTTCTGGTCTTTGTTCAGAATATTTTTTTACCCAAATAATCAATTCTCTATATTCATAAGGCAACAGTCGTTTAGAAGCTTTTTTTAACTCTTTATTAAAAAGTATCGGATTAAAACTTACTTTTTTTAATACACTAATAGTGTAATTATATACTGATCTTGACATAATTAATTAGTTGTTAATACAATTTAATTATTATTTGAAAGTAAAAGTGTTTAAGAAATGTTAAGATTTAAAAAATTATCTCCTTAATTTTAAGGTCCATTCAAAACTAAATTTAGAAACTGTATCACCCTTAGAATCTAATCCACAGGAATTAAGCCAAATAGTTTGAGGAGTTCCTGAGGAAATGGCCTTATTTAAACATTCTTTTATTTGACGGCCCTGATCACAACTAAATGATATCCTACCAGTCGCTTTTTTTGAAAAATTAGCTTTATTATTTAAAACAAGCATGGAAAAACTCTTTTTTGTTCTAGCAATTTCATTCATCAAAAGTAGTCCTGTAGAAAGTTCTGCTGCCATACCTTGGACCGCCCAAAACATTGACTTGAATGGATTTTGATTAATCCATCTGTGTTTCACACTAACTAAACAAGATTCTTCATTTACTGATTTCACACGAATACCACACCACCAAACAGAGGGTAGTTTGAAAAAATTATAAAGATTGTATTGAAATGGACTTTTCATTCTAATCCTGCTAAATATCTTTCGGCGTCCAGTGCTGCCATACACCCTGTTCCTGCAGCTGTTACTGCTTGACGATAATCTTTATCTTGAACATCTCCGGATGCAAATACACCAGGAAGATTAGTATCAGTTGTTTTTCCTTTTGTTATTATGTACCCCGCATCGTCCATTTCTAATTGATTTTTAAAAATTTCTGTATTGGGTTTATGTCCAATTGCAATGAAAAGACCTGTAACCTCAACATCTTCTTTTTGTTTTGTTTTGTTATTAAAAATTCTTACTCCTTCCACTACATTTTTTCCTAAAACCTCATCAATTTCTGAAAAATATCTAACATCAATATTATCTCTTGATTCAACTCTATGCTGCATAGCTTTTGAAGCTCTCATTTGTCCTTTTCTAACAATCATGGTTACTTTTGAACATATATTTGATAAATAAGTTGCTTCCTCAGCTGCAGTGTCTCCTCCTCCTACTATAGCAACATCTTGACCTTTAAAAAAAAATCCATCACAAATCGCACAGGCAGATACTCCTCCTCCTTTTAATCTTTCCTCAGAGGGTATCCCTAAATATTTTGCCGTTGCTCCAGTTGAAATTATAACACTTTCTGCCTCTATCTGTTTGTTATTATCAATAGTTATTTTATGAATTCCTCCATTTTGAATACTTAAATCAACAGATGTAACCAGTCCAATTCTCACATCGGTTCCAAATCTTTCAGCTTGTTTTTGAAGCTCAACCATCATGGTTGGACCATCAACACCATCGGGATAACCAGGAAAATTATCAACTTCAGTTGTGGTTGTTAATTGTCCTCCTGGTTCCATTCCTGTGTAGAGTACAGGCTTTAAATCAGCTCTTGATGCATATATCGCAGCAGTATATCCAGCGGGGCCTGAACCAATAATTAAAGTTTTAATTCTTTCAACTGACATAATAATATTTTAAAAATATAAAATTATACTTTTTGCTTAATTGCTTCTAAAAAAAGTATGAAAAGTTATCATCAAAAATTAATATTTAATATTATTGAGTATTGTTTGATGATTTTTGAAATAATCCTATATTTGCGCCGCTAACCTCGGGGTGTAGCGTAGCCCGGTTATCGCGCCGCGTTTGGGACGCGGAGGTCGCAGGTTCGAATCCTGCCACCCCGACAAAATTATAACCAATTAATTGAATATTATTAATTGGTTTTTTGTTTTTTTATAGCCTTTATTTTAAATCATGTTTAACATAGTTAGTCCCATAAGGCTTTCTTTGCGATCGACTTAGCATATTATTTGCTTGATCATCATTAATAAATTGTTCTTTTTGAGGGTTCCAATAAAGTCTACGATTCAATTTCATTGAAATGTGAGTTATTAAACAAACTGTGCAAACCCTGTGACCAACTTCAATTGTAGATATTGGTGTTTTTCTGTTTACTATACAATCCAACCAATTTCCATGATGATCATCGCTTTTATATAAATGTATTCTGTCAGAATTTGATATAGGATTTAATATTTTTTTATCACTTGCATCTAATGCTTTTGAACTTTTTTCAGCTGA
The DNA here is from genome assembly GCA_029248455.1 of Flavobacteriaceae bacterium. Taxonomy (GTDB): domain Bacteria; phylum Bacteroidota; class Bacteroidia; order Flavobacteriales; family Flavobacteriaceae; genus MAG-121220-bin8. The sequence continues at coordinate 5,771 of JAQWJH010000100.1, read as the reverse complement.
AACTGGATCAGAAGCAGAAGCAGTATAATTACCTCTTGATACAAAAATCCAACCCTCAGTTCCTATGTATTTTATTCCATTAGTGTATCCACCACTGCTGGTAAACATTGTAACTCCGTTTTCATATTCAGCTTTAGACATGAAATCTCCGTGAACATTCCATAGTCCGGATTTAGGAAATTCAGCAACAGCTTCTACTGATTTTGGACCTGTAAGTTCAGTATTCATTCCCCATGCTGCAGAATCATAATGATGTTGTCCCCATCCAGTTATCATCCCTGATCCAAATTGCTCAATTCGCAACCAACCAGGTCTGCTGTAATCTAGCATTGGATGAACTGCTATTTCAGTATAATCCATGTGTGGAGTTTGTCCTAGCCACATATCATAATTTAAATTTTTGGGGACTGGCATTCCAGAAAATACTGGGCCTGATGGATCACCTGGAAGTCCTATTTTGACCGTATGAAGCTCTCCAATTCTTCCGTTTCTTACCAGCTCAGCTGCAATTCTAAATTGAGGCATTGAACGTTGCTGGGTGCCAACTTGTAAAATGGTGCTATTTTTTTTTATGATATCACTTAAAATACGACCCTCACTTACTGTAAGTGAAGTAGGTTTTTGAAGATAAACATCTTTACCTTTTAATGAAGCTTCAATGGCAGGTTGGGCATGCCAATGATCGGGAGTACTAATAACAACCGCATCAACATCTTTGTTTTCAAGTAATTCGTTGTAATTATCATAAGTTTTAATGTCTAAAAAATTATTTGTTTCATTCTTTTTATTATAAAAATTTTCAACTAATAACCTAGCATCATTTAAACGTTTATTATCTACATCACATACAGCTACAACACGTGCATTATCATGTTTCATAACACCTGGAATATCATGAAATCTAGCAATACGACCGCATCCAATTTGACCAATATTTATTTTACTATTAGCATGAGTATTTGTTAATAAACCAGAGGGAATAATTGTAGGGACAACAAAAGTTGATGCACTAGCTAAATATGTTTTTTTTAAAAATTTTCTTCTTTTCATAAGTTAAAAAACTGTTAATCATCATTTTCAATATCCAATACCCAAAGAATTCCTCCTTTCAAATGATTTCTAAAAATTGGATCATCATAAGTCTCTGAATCATGACCTAGTGCCGTATACCACTGCTTAGCGCCTTCAAATTCATTAGACCAACAAATAGGAAAGTAATTTCCGAAAATATCATTTGGATATTCTACTTTTTTATCATCCTCTATTGTTCTTAAATCAGATGCTAACAACACATTTATTTTAGGATTCAAATTATTAAAAAAATAACATTCATCTTTTACTTTCCATACTTTTTCTAAAAAATAAGTTGAAGGATGATTTTTATCCAACACAACTACATTAAAGTTTTGGTGAGGTGCATGACGAACAAACTTTCCTCCAACTAATTCCCAATACCATGGCCATTTTCTCTCTACAGCACTAGATGAGTGAATAGCAATAAAACCACCACCATTTTTGATAAAATTTTGAAAAGCTAATTTTTGATTCTCATTGTCAAATATTTCGTTGTTTGCATTAGAGAAAATTATCGCATCAAAGTTTTTTAATGATTTTTCATTAAAAATTGAAGCATCCTCGCTGTGTTCAGACTTTATATTTTGGGAACTACAAATTTCTTTTAAAGCTTTCACACTGTTAGCAATATTTTTATGAACATAACCTTTCTTTCCATCAAGCATCAAACCATTTTTTGTAAAAATTAAAATTTGTTTATTTTTAGTTATTGAATCATGGATAGAAAGATTATTTGCTTGCACATTTAACAAAGAAAAAGAGAAAACAAGTACAATTATTATAATTTTTTTCATCAAACTTTATTTTTTTTTAAAACGAGTAATCTAAAATCAATTGAATTTTTTCCAACTTTTTTTGAAGTTTTAAGTTTTAAAACTGAAGGGCCTTTTTTAAAGTCTATGTCCCCAATAGTTAGTTTACTAAATTCTTTAGTGTAGGACTCAATTCTCTTAACAATATCTTTATCAGAACCCTCTAAAATTGGGTCATGATAGGTTTTAAGTTCTTTATAAATTATTTGATCATTGTATTCAATGGCAATTTCAGTACCTAAACTTTTTTCAGAAAGGGTGTAATATAGCTCTACATTACTTTTTCCTGAAGTTAACACATCAATATCCCAATATATGTAATCATCTTTATTTTCCCAATTTTCTATAAACGAACAATTTGCATGAATAGAGGACCTTTTTAAGGCTCCAGTTATCTCAGCATCTCTTGCTGGAAGATGGGTATTAACAGAATTTAATTCGTTGACAGTAAATCTTCTTCTTTTTATTGATTGTTTATATTTATTAACTACTGTGTTTTTCCATATATTTTTAGCTTTTTTCAGTTCGTTATAGTCACTTGAAAATTTATCATTTACAGGACGTTCTTGTCGATGATCAAGTTTTAAATCAAATAAATTATTTTCATTATCCAAAATAAACCTATTATTTCTAACACTAATTTTGTTATTCCAATATGAGAATATTTTTCTCTGATTATTTATCAAATTTTTATTATATAAATATTTTTTAAAACTTATACCATCGAAATCAATATCAGAATTATTATTGGTTAGCTCAATTAAGGTGGGAAAAATATCCAAAACACTCGAAACTTGATTTACTCTGACTCCAGAGGGAATTTTTTTAGGCCATTGAATAAAAAAAGGGACCCTAACCCCACCCTCATTAGTACTGCCTTTTTTTTCTTTTAAATCATTATTCCATCGATTACCATTGGGTCCATTATCACTAAAATAAATAATGATGGTATTTTCATACAACTTATATTTTTTGAGTGAATCTATTACCTTCCCAACATTATAATCTAGGTTTTCTACCATGGCAAGAGCAGCCTCTGTTTTTTTTATATTTTCTTTGTCAGAATATCTTCCTTGTAAGACTATGTTTTTGTCTTTTAAATAAGGTTCCGGAACCTGCATTGGTGAATGAGGAGTGTTATAGGAAACATAAGTAAAAAAAGGTTTTTCTGAATTTTTAATAAATGATATGGCTTTATTGGTAATATCATCAGAAATATATCCTTTTCCTTTTGTTATTTCTCCATTATTTTCTATTATGGGGTCATAATAATTCCCCCAGTGACCAGATGTAAATCCATAAAATTCATCAAATCCACGAGAATTTGGATGATATGGGGGCTGTGAACCGTTATGCCATTTTCCAAAAACACCTGTTTTGTAGTCTTTTTCTTTAAAATATTCAGAAATTAAACTTTGATCAAGATTCATTCTTTCATATCCTCTAGTAACTCCATTCACGCCTGATTTTATAAAAAATTTTCCTGTTAAAAGCTCAGCTCTAGTTGGAGCACAAACAGGGCTTACATAAAAACGATCAAAAGCAGCACCATTTTTTGCAATTCCATCAATATTTGGAGTACTTAAATTTATATTTCCATTAAAACTTAAATCACCCCAGCCTTGATCATCGCTTAAAAAAATTAAAATATTTGGTTCTTGATTTTCTGAAGTGCTACAAGCAAATAAATTAAGCAAGAAAAGTAAAAACAATATTTTTTTCATCTCACATTAAATTAATATAATTTTGGTTAAAAATTGTATATATATATTAATTTTTAAGTTTTTGAAAAAGCATGGAATAAAAATCGGGATGTAGCGCAGTCTGGTAGCGTACACGCCTGGGGGGCGTGGGGTCGCAGGTTCAAATCCTGTCATCCCGACATTTTATATATCTTAGTTGTAAATAAAAAACAATAATGAACAACATATTTAATTTAAGTATTCTTTTAATTATTCTATCTAATTTTTCTTGTGCTCAAGATTTAAAACCCCTTGATAGTGAAGGTGATAATTCAATTTTAATTGATGAATCTAACTATGAAATGGAATTAATATTTGAAGATGAAAATATTATATGGAGTATTGAATTTTTTGAAGACAATTCTATATTAGCTGCTGTTAAATCAGGTTCACTTTTTCACTACACAAATGGTGAGAAAATACAAATTAGTGGACTACCTGAAATATATTTAAGAGGACAAGGAGGATTAATGGATATTGTTTTGCATCCTGATTTTAAAGAAAATAATTGGTTGTATTTTTCTTATGCATCTGAGGATCCTGGGGAAAAAGGAGGCAATACTACAATATCTAGAGCTAAATTAATAAACAACAATCTAGTCGATTTAGAGGTTTTATACAAAGCTTCTCCCAACACAAGAAAAGGACAGCATTTTGGTGGAAGATTGGCTTTTGACAATGAAAATTATTTATATTTTTCAGTTGGAGACAGAGGAAATAGAGATGTTTATCCTCAGGATATTACCTTAGATGGAGGAAAAATTTATAGACTAAATGATGATGGAAGTATTCCATCAGATAATCCATTTTTTAATAATCCAAATGCAAAAAAAGCTATTTATTCCTATGGTCATAGAAATCCTCAAGGAATGTTTAAACACCCAATTACAGGAAAAATTTGGACAAATGAACATGGACCAAGAGGAGGTGATGAAATTAATATTATAAAAAAAGGAAAAAACTATGGGTGGCCTAAAATTACTTATGGTATTAATTATAGTGGTACTACAATAACCAAAAATAAAAGCCTTCCCGACATGGAACAACCACTCTATTATTGGTTACCATCCATTGCTCCTAGCTCATTTGAATATATTTCAAGTGATATATATCCAAATTGGAAAGGAAGCTTACTTGCTGGTGCTTTGGTGTTTAAATATATCGAAAGAATAGATTTAGAAAATGATAAAGTTGTTTACCGCTCAAAAATAGCTGAGGACCTTGGGAGACCACGAGACATAAAACAAGGACCAGATGGATTTGTTTATGTTTCAATTGAGGGTAAAGGAATTTATAAAATATTACCCAAGGAATGAAATCTATATTTATAATCCTTTTTATTTCTCCATTTATAATTTATTCACAAACCGATAGTCTAGCTATTTCAATAAAAAATGGAAAATCTTTATATGAGGATTTTTGCGTTAGATGTCATATGCCAAATGGCAAAGGTCAAGAGGGAATTATTCCTCCTTTAGCTAAATCTGATTTTCTTTTTAAACACATGGAAGAGAGTATAAAAGCTTTAAAATTTGGAGGAATTGATGGGGTAATAACAGTCAATGGAGTAAAGTATGATTCTAGGATGGAAAAAATGGGTTTATATGACGATGAAATAGCTGACATAATGAATTATACTTTGAACAGTTGGGGTAATAAATACGACGAACGTATAACAGAAAAAGATGTTAGTGTAATAAAGAAATAATATGATTTTTATAGGAATTTGTGGAGGAACCGGATCTGGAAAAAGTACGCTTGCAAAAAAATTAGAAAATCACTTTAAAAAATCAAACTGTACAATAATTCTCTCCGATTCATATTATAAAAATAACCGTGAATTAAATTTAAAAGATCGATCTAATATCAACTATGATCATCCTGAGTCGTTAGATTTCAATCTATTGTATGAAAATTTAAAAAAAATAAAACAAGGAATTGACATACAAGAACCTATTTATTCATATAAGAGTCATAAAAGATTAAAAAAAAGAAAGTTAGTTTTATCAAAAAATATTATAATTATTGAGGGGTTACATATTTTTTGTAACAAAAAAATAGTTGATTTAATAGATATCAAAATATTTCTAGATGTTGAAGATGAATTAAGGCTGAAAAGAAGAATTGAGAGAGATATTACTTT
>JAQWJH010000097.1 GCA_029248455.1 Flavobacteriaceae bacterium | reverse complement strand
CCCTGAGAACCCTGATAAACCATATACAGATTGGGAACAAAAATATACCATGTTGTTTGGACATGATATGTTTGATTTAGACATATCCCCAGATGGATTGAATTTGAGTGCTTCTGTCACTAATCTTAACGGAAATCAGTTCCTTTATATTTATGAACTCAACTCTTTTAATCCTTTTGACAAGGAAAATATAAAATATAAAGAAGTCTTTGAATTTGACGTCTCATCCCCTCAAAGTTTTAAGTATTCTGAAGATGGCTCGTTTCTTTTAGGGTCGTCTTATTACTCTGGTGTTAGTAATATTTTTAAAGTCGATGCCAATTCTTTAGAGTTAGAAATTTTAACAAATGCAATTACTGGATATTTTAGACCAATTCCAATTGATGATGAGAAAATTTTCACTTTTAAATACACGAGTGATGGATTTGTACCAACTTACGTTTATTTAAATGATAATATCGAGGTTTCTAATATAGAATTTTTAGGAAATAAAACGGTAGAGAAATTCCCAGAACTGGTTGACTGGAAAATTGAAGTTCCCAACAAAAGCAATTTTGATGAGAGTAAAATAGAAACTGAAGATGGCGTATATATTCCAAAGAAAGAAGTTGAACTAAATTATTCTTACCCAATTGTTGTGGGTTATAAAAATAAAGTTGGTATTGGCTACAAGTTCAAATACCAAGACCCTCTAGGATTGAAAGCTTGGGATATTTCGTTTTCATACACCCCAAATGATTGGAAAAATAGTATGGATAGTTCAATAAGTGACATAGATTCAGATGAAGAATTTCATGCCTCACTAAACTACTCAAATTCACTACTGACAGGTGGAAAGTATAATTTTTATGCTTCTTATAATAATGCTGATTTTTACGATTTATTCGGTCCAACTAAAAGATCTAGAAAAGGTTTAAATTTTGGCGTTGATTACAACAAATCTATCGTTTATGATCCTCCTAAAAATTTTGATTTAAATATTGGGGTTTCAGGATATTATGGACTAAATCAATCTCCTGAATTTCAACAAATTAATTTTGAGAATAAAGATTTTAATACCGACTTATTTTATAACGTTTACACCTCATTTGCTTATAAAAACCTGAATGGTTCTGTTGGGGCTGTTGATGCTGAAAAAGGGTTTAAGTCATCTCTTACTCTATCATCAGCTGTAACAAACGGCAACTTCTTTCCCAAAGTCAATGGTAATTTGGATTTTGGTATTCAATTACCAATTGACCACATGTCTCTGTGGTTGAGAAATGCGTTTGGAAATTCATTTGCTAAATCTATCAATCCGTTCACTAGGTATGGTTTTGCTTCTTTTGGAAATAATTATATCGATAATGCCTCATCAAAAATGTATAGAGGTTCTTTTTCTTTTGCAGGATTAAGTTATGATTCAGAAAAAAGCATTATTGCAAAAAGCTACTATAAAACCACACTTGAATTACTTTTACCAGCTATTAGATATAGGAAATTAGGTTTTTTTAATTTGTTTGCTACTTATTCACATCCTACAATTTTTGCTGGTAGCCTTTTCACTAAAAACTATGATGTGACATCAAAAGGCATCGTCAAAGAGTATAGCGAAACTTTTAGAAATATTGGTTTTCAATTAGATACTAAATTAGTGATGTTCTCTCATCTTTCTTCAACGATTTCTTTTGGATGGGCTCGTGCATTTTCAGAAGGAAAAGATTACAAAGAATATGATGAGTGGATGGTTTCATTAAAATTTTAATTTTTAAGTAATGTCTAAACTTCTAAAAAATAGTTTTGGTGCCTCTGTGATAATAACAGCTCTTTATTTATCGCTTTTCTATCCATTAATATTAATAAATAAATTTGAATGGTTTGATTTAGTTTTAGTAACCTTATCTATTTCACCTGGAATTTTTATCATGGTTTTAATTTATAATCTGGATGAATATGATAAAGAACCCCTTTGGCTTTTAGCAATAGCTTTCATTTTTGGAGCTATGAACCTACATCTTGATGTTGATATTTTAGATTTTTTATATGGACTAATTAATACAGAAAACAATCTTATTAGAGTTGGTGAAGAAGCATTGTCTGTTGGTATAACTGAAGAGCTTTTAAAGTTTTTAGTGGTTATTTTAATAATATATCCCAATAAAAATTTTGATGAGCCATTCGACGGAATAGTGTATGCAGTTTTTGTAGGAATGGGATTTGCAACAGCTGAAAACTTAGCTTTTGTAATGAACGGATCTGCCTCTCTGGCAATAATGAGGATGCTTTCTGCAGTACCAGCACATTTTGTTTTTGCTGTAATTATGGGTTACTATTTAGGTAAAGCTAAAACAAATAAAAAATCGCAGTTTTTATATATTGCTTTATCACTGATTATCCCAATATTCTTTCATTCACTTTATGATTACTTTTTGTTTTTAGAAAACGTACCTTACATTTGGGTCGGAGGGTTTGTAACACTTTTAATTGCTTTCTTTATAGCTAAAAGTTCAATTATTGAACATCTTGGAGCCTCACCATTTAAAAATAAAAAAGTAGACTAATTTTTAATCACCTTAAATGTTTTTCTAACTGTTGGTCCTTCCAAAGTTACTATATAAGTTCCTGTAATTTGTAATGCCAGATCAATCTCTGTCAGTCGTGAGACGTCCTGAACTTGTTGTTCCCTTTGATAAATCAATGAACCCTTCTCACTAAACACACTGACCATTACTGTGCTGTCCTTCCCTCCTATGTGTACTCTCACATCATCCTTAGTTGGGTTAGGATAGTAATGAATGTCCTCTGAGATAAAGACTTCTCTCTCTATCATCCCTTGACAGTCTAGTCCTGTGCTTATCTTAATACTATTCAATCCTGTCTTAAGGCTGCTAGTAAAGTTATCCCCTGTTACTTTGAATCTTTCACCATTAATATCAACATTGTAGTCTTTAGAGCCTTTTAGTTGGATGGTAGTCGATCTATTATCATTATCCACATCAATAAAAGCGCTCAGTGCTTTTGGCTCGCCAATAGTCACATCAAAGCATTGTTCGTAGTCCACCTGGCCGGTTACAGTAAAGCAAACCGTGTAATCACCCTTAGACAATCCTGTCACAGTAGCAGTCTTGTTCTCGCCAGTAATAGCAATAGGATCGTCCTTACCGGAAACCGTGATACTGTAATCAAAAGAATTATCCTCAACGCTAAGTCCAATCGAACCATCAGCATTGCCAATACAACTCGCACTGGTAACCTCAACCTTATTGTTGTTGAAAGGTAAACTGAAAATAGGACAGCCTTTGACATCAACAACAGAACCTGCTGGTGTGTTAGGACAATCATCGTTTTCATCTAAAATCTTATCATTATCATCGTCATCATCACAAACATCACCAGTATTGTCACCATCTGCGTCAGCTTGATCTGTATTTGCTGTTAAGGGACAGTTGTCTTTATCATTTAAAATAGTGTCTCCATCTTTATCATCATCACAAACATCACCAATACCATCACCATCAAGGTCTGCTTGGTCAATGTTAGGAGTATTTATACAATTATCTATCGTATCGTTTACACCATCACCATCGGAATCCTCGCAAACATCACCTATACCATCAAAATCGGAATCTAATTGATCAGCATTAGGTATGACAGGACAAACATCTTTATAATCTAGGACTCCATCTCCATCAGAGTCTTCACACACATCTCCCTCCCCATTTTTGTCATAATCTCGCTGATTAGAATTTGCAATTGTTGGGCAATTATCGAGTGAATCTATAATACCATCTCCATCAACATCGCTTGCATCAGTTGCTAAAATTGAAGTAATAGCCAATTCATCAGACGTTCCTTCTTTAACTGAAATAGTTCTTTCAGAGGTAATTACAGGAACATTATTGGTGCTATCGTCATTAGCTATTGCTCTAATTGAAATTTCATAAATATTATTTTTATCAGCATCCGTTGGACTTGAAAAAACTGGAGTGGTAGCTAAACTTAATTTACCAGTTGAGGAATTCAATGTAAATAAATCTTTATCATTACCAGAACTAATTTGATATGAAAAATCAGAAGATGACTCAGAGGATGATTCTTTATATCCATCAGACCCACCGTTTGAAGAACCTGTTTTTTCATTATCTCTATACACTTGAACAGTGAAATTCTTTACAACATAAGCATTGGGATCATCAATAATGTTGATTGTAATTGATTCCTCGCTGCTTATTTTTTCACCATCAGAAACTGTTACACCAATAGAATAAGAAGTCTTAGTTTCATAATCAATATTTTCAGGTTTTAAAACAAATAAATCTCCTGTTTCAGCGATAATTCCAAAGCTACCATCATCATTTCCACTGACTATTTTATAATCGTCTACAAAACTATAATCATCAGCATCACTAGCCTTAATTTTATAAAAATAGGTATTAAGAGCTGGATTTTCTTTTAATGTTGTAGTTTGATTAGGATCCACTACTGGATTAAACTGGTTTGAGCCACCAACTATAATTTTACCAATTGCTGTTGGCTCAGAGGCAATATTACTATTATCTTCTCCGGAAATTAGTAAGTTATCAATAGTCACATCATAAGCTCCATCGGCAACTGCCATAGCTGAATTACTTATATCCTTTAATTCAATTGGCATATTTATTATAGCTCCATAATTTCCAGTGAAAAAAGAGTTAGAACCAGAGAATAATAAAAATCTATATTTTCGGGCACCTAAAGATGATTGAGTCAAAGTGAAATCTGCTGATCTTTCAGAAATTAAATCTGAGGATTTAGCATCAATTGCAAATTTAGGTCGAACCGTTATAACACCCTGCATCGATTTATGATTCCCACATATGTAATAGTAAGTTCCAGGTGAAACTTCTGATAGATCAACTTTTATATTACCTGACGTTGCTCCTTGATTAGTTACCCCAGTCAATTGTTTTGTAGCATCATATCCTCCATCAGCACTTAATCCAGTAACAATGAAAAGCGGATGAGTGCCTCCTGAATTATTATTAAAATTAATCTCATCACCAACATAATGGGTAATTCCTGGGTCTTTAGCATTATCAAGTTCAGAGAAAGAAAAATCCTCATTACTATCTGCTGTAAGAGTCCAAGTAAATGATTTAGTTTCTTTAGGAAGTGTCAAATCAAACTGCATCCCTTTAATTTTATTAGAATTCAACATTGAAATAGGAACTGTATTTACTTTTCCTTTTTCAACATTTGAATTTCTAACCACAAGAATGTTTCGGTTTGCTACAGTTCCTCTAATTTGTATGGAATCTAATTCAGATCCACCATCGTGGTTAAATTTAACGTAAGCGCTAAAGCTATTAGAATCTCCTGTTGGTATAACTTTAATATTCAAATTAGAGTCAGCGCCAGCCTCCTTTTCAACAGGGAAAGAATCAGAAATTGTTAATTCTGGATTATTTGAAGAAACTGAAGTGATTGTTAATTTTTTATTACCATCGTTGGTATAAGGAATGACTTTCTCATTATAGCTATTTCTAAATATTTCACCAAGATCTAGATCATACACACGATTGACATTATCACTTACAACAGGTGAATTAAATCCTAATCTTCCTGTAATTAAGTTTATCGATCCATTTTCTGAAGCTGATGAAACATTTGTTAAATCTTTATTCGTTAAAACAACATCTTTAATATCTAAATTGTAAAATCCTGGATTAACAATTTTTTCTGGTTTTACGGAGAATTTTACTATTTCTCCGATTGGTTGGGTTAGTAAAGCATTGCTTGGTGAGTAAGCCACAACTCTTAAAAATTTGTTTCCAGATTCACTATCAGTCCTAACATTTGAACTTATAATATGATCAGTACCAGATTTTAGTAAAGCAGCACTTCCAGAAACTAAATTAATATTTTGATTGGGGTAAATATCAAACTGAAAACTGGTAATGTCTTCATCACCGTTAATGGAGACATTAACATCGGAAACTTTATCATTTTCAGCATCCGCACCAGATTGTATAATTACCCTATTTTCATTGTAAACCGTGGCTTTAAATTTAATTTCTTTAACCCCTTTTCTACTATCATCAGGATCATCAGAATCTAAAAACAATGATTCCTCAAAAGTTCCATTGGCAGAGGAATCAACTCTTACATTAATCTTAGCTTCAATATTATTTGTGCCTCCGTTTTGGGGTAAAATTTTTAATGGCCAAGTGATAGGTGTAGTTTTATCATCCCACTGAGTAAGAGTGAATTTTGTTAATTTACTGTCACTTAAAGTTATGTTTAATGTGTCAGTTCCGTCATTTCTAATAATCCATTCATAATCTGGCTTGGCATCTTTATAAATGCTTGTAAGATCAATAAATGAGGGTATATAATTTACATGAGAAGCTAAAGTAATAATATTACCATTTTTTAATTCCAGGGAAAGGTTAGTATTATCTTCTTTAGAAGCTACCACACTGGCTAGCTCGAAAGTATAAGTATTATACTTTTTAGTATTACTGAAATCGATTTTCAATAATTCACCATCTCCATTTGGAATTACTTTGTTTGAAGGGGAATAAATAAGTATTCTCAGATTTCCTGATTTGACTTCTTTGACAGTAATGACATGATCGGAATCTTCTCCACCTAGTCTAGATTTTGTTAAATCAAAAGTTGACTTATAATCAAAATTATCACCATCATATTTTAAATCGAACTGTAGGGCCTTTATTGCCGTATCAGTGGCTAAATGAATGTCTAGTTTGAAATCTGTATTATAACCATACGCCCCATCCTTGACGGACAGGGTGTTTTGGCTATAAATCATTACTCCAAAAAGGAGTAAGAATACTTTTAAAATTCTCTTCATCAATCCTTATTTCTTAATTAACTTATGAGTACTAATAATCTCTTCGTTATCTTTTGTAAGCATTCTTACTTGAACCGTGTAAACTCCAGATGACAACATGCTAACATCTAAATCATTTAATCTACCCATTGAATCAAAAGATGTGTCATAGACTGAAACTCCTAGGACATTGTAAATACTAATATCTAGTCTCTCTACATCTTTAGTAACATCTGTCAATAAGTTAAGATTTGTTATCACTGGATTTGGATACATCTTAATTGAATCATCTAATGAATCAAAGAAGCTTTCATCTGAATATTTTAAATTAAGTACTAATCCATCGTTTGTTCCAGCTCTTAAATCTACTATTTCAAAATCATCATTCTCATTAACATCGATGTAATCAAATATTACACTTGTTAGCTCGTTGATTGGTTGATTATTATAGCTATAAATAAGGAACGTTCTTTTTCCATCTTCAACAAAACTTACAACAGTCATTTGGTCTAATGCTTCAGAAAGTTCATACTCAACAGTAGCATCCATTGAGAATTGTAATGAAGTTACTGGTTTATCGTTTTCTAGATAAATTCTATCATTAGTGTGAACTAAAGCAGCATCACCAACAGGCTTATCAGAGAAATAATCCCAGTCGTATGGATCGTAGTTTGAACCATTAGCAACGCCACCTTCTCCGTTAAGAATTAAATTAACAATAGCCGAAATATCTGTTACATCTATTTTTCCATCATTATTAACATCGGCAACTTCTTGGACAAATACTTTAGGATCGTTACCTAGAATATAATCTAAGTTTGTTGTCAAGTCTAAAATATTTACACCATCATCTCCGTTAGAATCTCCAAGTTTAAAGGAAGAAGTTACAGTATATTTTTGCTCTGGGCTGAAGGTCGATCCAATGAAACTAGCATCAATAGACTGCACAGAAACGTAATAATCACCTTCTGGAACATTTAATTTCCATGAAAGGTTATTTTCTGCGTTACCCTTATCAGCTGCAACTTTTACACCCTCTAAATCAGCTCCACTGGCTAGAATTTCTTCTCCTCCTGGTGTTGTTCCAATCCTTACAGAATAAGTCAGTCCTTCTGCAGGAGTCTGCTTTCCATCAGCTGCTGTATCAACAGCACCTGACCAAGTAATAACAAGTTCAAACAATGCTTCATTTCCACCATCTGCAGATCCATTTCTAGTTGAGCTAGTCTTATTACTATCCCCGTCATTATCGGACATTGCAACTCCAATTCTAGATCTTTGGAAAGAAACTGAAGTTGGAGGGAATGGTCTAGCGTTCAATCCATAAGTCTTTTTAACTCCGATAGATTTCTTAAGTGGAGAGCCCTCTTTGTACTCGCCCGAATTTGCTATACCTGAATCTGTATTGTCACCAGGACCTGCAAAACCTCTAACATTAATAAATACGTCAGAAATATACTGGTAATCAGAATTTATATCATTAACGAATTTATTTTTACCAGTAATTAATATATCGGCATCCATATCACCATCGAAATCACCAACACCTAAATTCGCATCATGATAATATGATAAATCATATGGACTATCAATCATAGCGCCTATTTCAGGAACCCATGTTGCTAGTTTGGTGATTTTACCTTGACCTGCCACAGTACCAGAATACAATACATCCGCATATCCATTACTATCGAAATCACCAAAGACAAACTTACCTTCTCTAAGTGCAGGTAAGCCAACATTCATTTCTGAGTAACCATCATCACCGCTTTTATAAGCTGTTACTAAATCACCATTTTGAGATTGACCACTAAATAGTACATCCAATTTACCATCAGCATCAAAATCTACAAAGTCAGCAGTTCCCGATTTTACAGAAACAAAATCTTGCTCTTTCTCTTCAAAATAAACTTCAAGAGGTTGTACAGTTACACCATCAGCATCTTTTTTCCTTTTGTTTTCAAATAAAATGGTTTTATATCCATCAAATGAATAACCAGAGATTAGAAAGTCAAAATCACCATCGTTGTCCATATCTCCAAAGTCGTATGATGCAAAACTTAGGTTATTAAGTTTAGTTTCATCAACCACACTTTTTCCTTCCGAAAAATTAAAATTATCAAATCCTAAACCTTGATCTTCATCTTGTTTAACAACTGAAACCATAGCCATAACTGTAGTAGCTTCATTTGAAAGTTTAGAAGATTGACCCGCAGCAATAATTTCAACAAGTCCGTCATTATCTAAATCTTTGATAGCAAACTCTATATTATAAACACTTTCTAAGAAATTATTTTCTGTAAAAGGATTATATGGTTCAAAAAACTGTCTTTCAAGACCTTCATCTCGATTGGGAGTACTTGGATCGTCCTCTCTCTCATCGTCTCTAATTCGAGTATTTAACAAGACTTCTATTCTAGTTCCTTGGTCTTCCTCAATGGCTAGTATGATATCTTTTTGTCCGTCATTGTTAAAGTCTCCTAACTCAAAGTTAGAAACCCCTTGCCAACCATAAACAGCTGGTTTGAATACTTCATTATCAAATGAATAAATATTAATAGCGAGTTTACCAACACTATTTCTATTACCATCCCATTCATTAAATTGAGTACCCATAGGTCTCATTCCTAAATTAGTACTTATTAAATCCTTATCTCCATCACCATCCATATCAAGGAATTCTAGTTGAGTTGATTCCGATGGTAACAATCTTCTATCAATAATTCCACCCAGATTTAATAATTTCCACTCGTAATCTAAGGTAAAGGTTATTTCATCTGAAAATAATCCACCCATATTTCCTCCATCGATAGCTTGAACAGAAGCATAATAAGTACCTGGGTTTAGTATTACCTCTTTGCTGTTTAGCGTTGATAGGGAAGGTATATTAATTAAAGTAGACCCAGTTTCAACATTACTATTAGCATAAGCCACATCATTTGCTCCACTTGAAGTTCCAATTCGAATGTCATATCTAAATGACTTAGAACTGTTATCTGTGGGCAAATCCCATTTAAATTCGACGGTACCCAATCCATCATGAGTAGCAGTAAGGTTTTCGATTTTTCCAGGTGCTGTATTTAAATTATTTGTGTTTTCAGCTTTGTAAAGAAGTGATTTAGCTATCCCTTGATCATCAAGACCGGTTAAGAACAAATCTAAGTCACCGTCTTTATCATAATCAATCCAATACGTGCTTGCAGATCTTAGACCTTCAATAGCAAGACCAGAATCAACTAAACCGTAATTATCACCAAATATTTCAGGGAACGTTACAAATAATTTAGTTAATGCTGCTCCGCTTATTTCATCTTCACCCGCAATAATTAAATCACTTTGACCATCATTATTGTAATCGGCAAAATCGAAATCAACATTTTTTAATTTAGGTAGATTATTTAGAGCAGCTAAATTACTAGATGCATCTACATTTCCTTGTGGATTATCACCCATCGACAAGAAATCTAACTCTCCATCAGAGTCCAAATCTGCATAAATCGTATTTCCATTTGGATATCCAGGGACAACGTTAAAGTAATTTCTATAATTATTGTTATTATTATTTCCTTGCTCATCATAACCTTCCCTATAATAGGTATTAACAATGTAATTGTTATGAAAATTAGGGTTCGTTACTGAACCACTTGTTCCATTGGTAAATAAATCATTATCACCGTCTTGATC
>JAQWJH010000095.1 GCA_029248455.1 Flavobacteriaceae bacterium | reverse complement strand
GCCAAAAAAAATACAAATATCCAAAGACAGAATGATTCTTTCTGCGAAAAGGACTGGTAAGTATTTGAATTTACAGCCTAAAGAAAAGGCGCTTTGTTGTTTGCCATTAAATTATATTGCAGGTAAAATGATGGTTGTAAGGGCTCTTGTTTTAGGTTTAGATTTATATTTAACAAAACCTTCAAAAAGCCCTTTAAAAGCTTTTTCCTTTAATTTTGATTTTGTTGCTTTCACCCCATATCAATTAGAACATTCTTTAAAGCAATTAAACAAAATAAAAACACTTATTGTTGGCGGAAATCCAATTAGCGAAAAAACAAAAAAACTTCTCTACAAACACAAAACTAATGTTTACGAAACTTTTGGAATGACCGAAACAGTTTCTCACATTGCCTTAAAACACATTAGTCAAGGAAAGAAAGAATTTAAGGCTCTTGAGGGTGTTCGTTTTGAAACAGAAAATAATTGTCTTAAAATCTTTTGTGATTCAATTTTAAAAACTCCTCTTCTAACAAATGATATAGTTGACTTAAT
Organism: Flavobacteriaceae bacterium; assembly: GCA_029248455.1. Lineage (GTDB taxonomy): Bacteria > Bacteroidota > Bacteroidia > Flavobacteriales > Flavobacteriaceae > MAG-121220-bin8. The sequence goes on along the minus strand of JAQWJH010000095.1, from coordinate 6,784 downwards.
CTCTGAAAAAAAGTTTGTTTGGAAAGGAAGAACAGATTTTGTTATTAACTCTGGTGCCATAAAAATTTTTCCTGAACTATTGGAAAAAAAACTAAGTCAAGTATTTTTTGTTCCTTTTATTATTTTTGGATTTCCAGATGAAAAATTGGGAGAGAAAATTTCAATTGTTTTTGAAGGAAAAACACCTTATAATTTTGAAAAGTTAATTAAAACTTTAAGCTCTTTTGAAAGGCCAAAAAAAGTTTTTAACTTAAAAGTATTTCCTAGAAATAACAACAAATTATTAAGAAAAAAAATTATTAATGAAATATTAAACACGTATGAACCAAACTAAAAAAGAAGAGTATTGGAATACCCTGACTCATTTTATAGGAATAATATTAAGCATAATTGGTTTGCCGTTATTAATTATTGCCAATAAAAATTTGTCTTCTTTTAGTCTTTTCAGTATTTTATTTTTTGAATTTGGTTTGTTGTTTGTTTACATCTCCTCTACACTTTATCATTATGTAGAAAACGTCAAAATCAAAAACAAATTACGAACACTTGACCATGTAAGTATCTTTTATTTAATTGCTGGATCCTACGCTCCTGTTTGTCTAATTACGCTTTACAATCATTCTGGAATTGAAATTTTTATAGCTGTTTTAGGGATAATGTTTATAGGAACATTTTTTAAAATTTTTTACACTGGTAAATACGAAAAGTTTTCTCTTTTTTTATATCTCCTAATGGGATGGCTAATAATATTTAAAATTAATACCCTAACTGAGTTAATAAGCTTTAATGGGTTGATATTAATAATAGCTAGTGGCTTACTCTATACTTTTGGAACCTTATTCTATTCTTCAAAAAAGAAATATGCCCATGCTATTTGGCATTTATTTGTTCTTGGTGGTAGCACTACTCACTACCTCTTTGTCTTGTTTTTTATTGTATAAATCTCGTAACTTTATATATGTTTTTAGAAATCCGCACGATGTTTGCACAAATTATAATTAGAGTGTTTATGTCAAGCAGTGGAATGCGGCAAAAACCTTTCTAATTAAATAAACAAGAGTCTAAAATTATGGTTAAATATTTATTATTATTATTATCAATTACTATGTTCTCTCAAGAAACTGAAATTCAAAAATATGACGTTATTAAAACACTAGAAAATATTGAAATACGCTATTACCCTCCGGTAATGAAAGCTAAAGTCAGCTCAAATAGAAATTTTTCTAAACTATTTCAATACATAAGTGGAAATAACGAAAAAAAAGAAAAAATTGCTATGACTGCCCCTGTTTACATGACTCAAGAAAACGGAAAAAACACGATGGAATTTGTATTACCGTCTAAATATTCCAAAGAAAATGCGGCTATGCCAAAAGATAAAACAATTGAAGTTTATAGCTCAAAACCGGGTTATTATGCCGCGATTCAATTCGGAGGTTATTCTAACAGTGAAAAAGTAAATAAACACTATGAATTGCTTATTGAAGAAATAAAAAAAAACAAACTTTCTATTATTGACAAACGACCTATTACACTTTCGTACAATAGCCCATATAAAGTTTTTAATAGGCGAAATGAGGTTCTTGTTGAAATTAGCGCAACTCAGGATTAACGATTTAACTGTTTTTCACAAATGGAATATTAGGATCCATAATTTCTAGTACTAGCTCGTTGATTTTTTTTTCAAATATTTTAATTTTATCCTTATCAATGATATAATCTGTTTTTGTTGACGATTCTTTTACTCCAAAATTAATTAAACCTTTATTTAAATCTCTTAAAGAGATAATTGCCGCCTCACTTTTCAAAACTTTTGAACTGTTTTTAAAATACATTAAAACATAGCACATCAGCTGCATTGACTTCAAATTAGTTTTGTTAAAACAGTCCTCCAGATTCTTTACTACAACCTCATTTGGCTTAATAAGTCCTGTTTTATAGTCAATAATTCTAACAACACCATTTCTTCTGTCTAATCGATCAATTATACCCTTTAATTTGACAGGGCTTTTAATTGTTTTTAAATCAATTTCACATTCCATTTTTTTTTCAAGAGCAAGGATTTCAATTTTATTTCCTCTTTCAATATCTTTAAGTTCAATTCTAATAAGCGTATCAATTGCTTTTTTAACAACTTCAAATGCAATTAATCCTTTGCCCTTTTTAAAATCAATACTATTTTTTTTAAAAGATTTTTGGACATAATAATTAATATTGTTTAAAGCCGCTAGCAAATCTTTTTTTAAGATTACTTTTTTGATAAATGGTTTATACAAATACTCTAAGGATTCGTGAAATACTATTCCTATTAATCGTGGACTAATTTCCTCTTTTTCCTCATTGTCATGCAGGTTTAATAGATTCTTATAATAGAACTCCTCTGGTTCTTTTATATAATTGCTTAAAGATGAGGGAGAGAATCCTTTCTTAGCAAATTCTTTTAGCCTTAACACAGTGGCAGGAGTTTTTAAGATTTCTTCATTTATGTTTTCAATATTAATTGTAGGATTGTATGTTTTTGCAACGATTTTGTGAATATCTTCTATTTCAATTTGGTGAATAAACCTGCTTTTTTCTCCACCAAAAACTCCCTCATTAAAGTTATTAAAAATCAGAAATATGTTTTCTGCTCTTTTAATTAGCCTGTAAAAGTGGTAGGTATAAATAGCGTCCCTCTCATCAAAGGTCAGTAAATTATGTTTTTTTCTTAAGTCATAAGGAATTAAAGAGGCTTGGGTCTTTCCTTTTGGAAGTATTCCCTCATTTAAAGAAGTAATTATAATGTTTTTAAAATCAAGGGCCCTTGTTTCTAATAGTCCCATAATTTGAACTTTAGCATTTAAATCGGCTTTTAAGCTTGGTTTATTTTCTTCAATAAGAGATAAAATAATTGCTTTTAAATTGTTGTAATCTTTTGTGAACGAGAATTGTAATATCTCATCTTCAAGACCCGTTAAGGCTTTTAAACACGAGTTAATTTGGACAAATTCATTTGTGTTGTTTTGAAAAGAACCTCTTATTAAATTGAAAAAATTTATTAAAACTTTCAAAGCTAAAAACGGATTGTCCCATTTTTTCAAAATTTGAGAAAAAACTTTACTTTCTTTAGGGCAAAGCTTATTTAGTTCTGAAAAACTTTTTTTAAAAAAAATCGATAAATTTAATTGTTTATATAAATCGTCTAATGCATAATTCTGACCTAACTGAGCGTCAAATATTTTTGAAATTAGAAATCTAATTTCTTTTATATGATTCTTGGAATGAATTGTAATGTTCAGATCAGTAAGTTTTTTTGGGATATAATTTAGTACTGGGTCTACAATTGACTCATCGCCTAAAACAACAACTGTTTTTTCTAGACTAGAGTGATCAATAGATCCCAAGATTCCTCCTACTATTTTAGCTTGTCCAAAAACTTTTGGTGTTTCTAAAATTGTAATCTTTTTTTTTCTCTGGTAATCATTCCCGTCAAATTTAAAAGGGTGTTTAATATACCTTTCCCAATTATTTTTGTACTTTCTAATAAAAAAGGATGAGCCGTGATTTTTGTTTTTCAAAAAATAATTATCAATATCCCAATAAATTTCACCCTTATTAAATGCGATCAACTCTTTTATAATTAACTCCTCTGATTTACTAAGTGAATTAAGCCCTATAAAAAAATGCTGTAAATTCTTGTTAGCATCCTTATAGTGTTCTAAATTTTCTTTGGCTTCCCTATAACATAAACCTTTGGTCCCCAATTCGTTTTTTAATAACTCTGTCTTAAAAAGTTCATATAATTTTGGTAAAAATTTCCAAAAAGATAAGTTCTCTTTTGGGTTTGAAGCTGCTTTTCCCCAATTACTTATTTTATTTATTTCATCAAGTTCTTTGAGTGTTTTTACAGTATCTGCTAAATTTTGATCTAACTCACTGATATCATTTAAAAATACCGTTGCCCAAGACATAAACTCTTCAAATGATTCCTGTTTGTTGTTTTTTTTAACACTTAAATAGCATTCATATAAAAATAAAATCTGTTTTGAATGTCTAGCTTCACTAAGTCCTGACATTTCAACAATAAAAAAGTCAATACTACATATCAGTGGGACAAAAGCTGGTGTTTTAATTTTTTTTAAAACTATTTGTTTGAAATACTTTGCCGACCTTTTATTGGGAAGAATAAAACACGCTGAACTAAGATTTTTATTTTTTAAGTTAATATCGTCTGCTACTTTATTTAAAAAAAAATCCATTCCTGTAAAAATAAAAAAAGCGCCTAATATAATTAGGCGCTTTGAAATTTAGTTAAAAGTAAGCTTACTCTACAACCTTAAACTCAACTCTTCTATTGCTTTGTCTACCTTTTCTAGTATTATTAGAACTAGAGGGTTTGTCTTCTCCGAAACCAACAGCAGAAAGTCTATTTGAAGAAATTCCTTTGTCAACTAAGAAATCTAAAACAGAATTTGCTCTCTTTTCTGAAAGAGTTTGGTTAAAAGCTTTAGGCCCAGATGTATCTGTATGGCCTTCAATAACAAAAGAAGTACTTGGATACTTTTGCATTATTCCATAAACAATATCTAGAACTGTTGTAAATTCTTTTCCAAATGCAGATTTGTTTAATTTAAAAGGAACCTTAGCGCCAACTGCATTTAACTCATCCATAATTTCCTTAGTTGGTTGAGGGCATCCATTATTTGAAACTAATCCGGCAACTTCAGGACAATTGTCGTCTTTATCTAAAACTGTGTCTCCATCTGTATCTGGCCATGGGCATCCATTGTTTTCTATTGGACCTGGCACATCTGTACAAGTATCTTTATTGTCTCCCACTCCATCACCGTCAGTGTCTGGGCATCCATTCATTTCAATTGAACCGGGCTCATTGACGCAAGCATCTTCTGAATCCTGAGTTCCATCTCCGTCTGAATCAGGGCAACCATTGAACTCAGCTAAACCTGGTGTGTCAGGACAAGTATCTTTACTGTTCTCTATTCCATCTCCATCGTTATCGGGACATCCATTGAAGGCTGGTAATCCAGGTTCTTGCGGGCAATCATCATACTGATCATAAATTCCGTCTCTATCACTGTCCTTGCCCCCGAAATTAATTGCTATAGCAACAGTATGTTGTAGGTGAGGCTGTATGTCTTGCATATCGTTAAAATTATGCTTGTATGCAGTGTTTACCTTAAGTGATACTTTTTCAGAAATTGGAGCGTGAATACCTAATCCTCCGTTAAGAGTTAATGATTTTTGATTGCCAAACCATGTGTATCCAGTTCCAGCTTCAAGATAAGGTTCAATATTACAAACCTTAAATCTATCACCAAGATTGTAGTCAACAAAAACATCCAAGCTTGCTATAGATTTTGCGTAAATTCTTTTTCTTTCATCTCCAAGCTTGGTAACAGTGTTCATTGAACCTCTAAATCCATAATTAAATTTTTCGTTACCATATCTTGATAAGCTAACACTGTTAATTGCTACTTGAGTATTCCAATTGTTAACATTAAAATATTCGCTAAACACGTGTCCAGTAGCATTATCCTCGGAATCTGTTCCAACAGGGTGAAAATCAACAGCATTAGTTCCAAAACTAACTTGCCATTGGTTGTTTTTATCTTGAGCTAAAATTGAATTAACATAAAAAAGCACAGTAAAAACTAAAATTAATCTTCCAAATTTTTTCATTGTAATAGTTTTTTATAAAATAACTTAAATGCAAACTTAATGAATTTAGTGAACATACCATTCCTGTTGTAGAGGTTTTCTGAAATTATAACTCAATTACCTCTAAAAAGGGGTAAACATAAACCAAAAAGCTTTTTTCAACATTCAATCCCATATCAACTAATGTGTTTTTATATTTACCTACTTGTAGGGCGTGTTCTTTTCTTTTTTTCCCTGTTTTATATTCAATGATTATACAAGTCTTTTTTTCAGAAATTAATATCCTATCTGGAATTAGAATCTCTCCACTAAGCGTAATGATTTCTTTTTCACACATTACTCGGTATTTTTTTGTAAAATATTGGCTCAGGGTTTTATTAGTCAATATGCTTTTTGCCAGATCTATGATTTTATTTAAACTTGTTTTATTTAATGCTGTTGTATTTTTTAAAGCTTCTTGCTCATTTTCTATTTGGTAAGAGTATTCTATTTTGGACATAAATTTGTGAAATAATATGCCGAAATTTATTTTTTGATCAATGTATTGGGTGATATAACTTGGCGTATACGTAACATGTTTTGACGCGTTTAATATGTCGTATTCAGATTTAGGGCTGACTTTTTTGGTTAAATTTATTTTAGTTTTATCTCCGAACTGATATTGTAAGACCTTTTTATTATTATTGTTACTTTTTTCAAGGAAGGATTTTAATAAGCCATTGTGGGAAGTATACGACGTTTTGATTGGATTATTGGCTATTACATAAAGTTCAGAGGCGGCTCTAGTCAAAGCAACATATAAAACATTTAAGTTGTCTAACTCCTCATCTTTTCTAACTTTATTATAAAGTTCTAGTCCTGTGCTTAATTCCTTTTGTATTAAATTATTAAATGGAATCAAAAAATCTGTTGTTTGACCATTATTTTTAAATGGCATCCAAACTTTTTTATTGTATGATTTATGGGATTCCGAATCTGCAAAGGGGTAAATAATAACAGGGAATTCCAATCCTTTAGATTTATGGACTGTAAGTATTTGAATAGCATCCGTTGAGCCGCTAGTCACGATATTTAATTTATCTTGATTATTTTCCCAATAATCTAAAAATTGAATTTCATTTTTATC
>JAQWJH010000078.1 GCA_029248455.1 Flavobacteriaceae bacterium | reverse complement strand
TCCCAATGTATCGGGAAGTAAAATTCTTTCAACTTCTTGGTTTGTTAAAAAATCTAAGTACTTAAACACATAATCTTTTGAATTTTTCATTCCGTTACTCCAATCTTCTAAATAAACATTTGTATTTATATTCTGTTTTTTCGCTAAAGAAATTGATTTTTCAATTTCACTAAAATGTTCTTTAGGAGTTTTTTTTATTTGATGTTTTAAGTGATTTAAAGATCCTTTAGTTAAAAGATTTTGAACTTTTGCTCCAGTTTTCAATAGCCATTCCAATGATATTCCATTGTCAAGGAATGTTAAGATTTCAATTTTATTTAAATGACCATTTAAATTTGCCCAATTGGTAATATTTTTAACTGCTTGAAACTCTCCTTTTGAAACTCTAGCTGAAGCAACTTCGATTCTATCGATTTTTAGTTCTTCAATTAATAATTTAGAAATTGTTAATTTTTCTGAAGCTGAAAATGACATGCCAGAGGTCTGTTCACCATCCCTTAAAGTAGTATCCATTATTTCTATTTTTCTTTTCTTCATTTGTTTTGAAAAGAATTAAGGTTATAGTGGAGTTTTTTTGGCAAATTTTTCTATTGAATCTTTAATATTCATTAAATAATCAATGTCATCATATCCATTGAGCATATTTCCTTTTTTATATTCATTAATTTCAAAAGATTCTGAACTATCAGTTCCTAATATTCTAATAATTTGTTGATTTAAATCTATATTTAATTTAGTTTTTGGATTTTCATAAATATTATTAAAAATTTTCTCTAAAAATTCTGTAGACACCTGTACTGGAAGGACTCCAATGTTTAAACAGTTATTTCTAAAGATATCTGCAAAAAAGCTAGAGACAACACATCTAAAGCCATAATCGTATATAGCCCATGCTGCATGTTCTCTTGAGGAGCCAGATCCAAAGTTTTTACCACCAACAAGTATTTTACCCTTAAATGTAGAATTATTTAAAACAAAATCTTTTTTTGGAATATTATTTGAGCTGTAGCGCCAATCTCTAAATAAATTATCTCCAAAACCAATTCTTTCAGTTGCTTTTAAAAATCTAGCAGGAATGATTTGATCAGTATCAATATTTTCAATAGGTAAGGGGACAGCAGTGCTTTCTAATATTTTGAATTTATCGTATGCCATAATTATAGATTAGTAAAATGTTCTAGGGTCGGTTATGGTTCCGGTTATAGCAGCAGCAGCAGCAACCAGTGGGCTTGCAAGTAATGTTCTAGATCCAGGTCCCTGTCTACCTTCAAAATTTCTGTTTGAAGTGCTTACAGCATACTTACCAGCAGGAATTTTATCATCGTTCATAGCCAAACATGCTGAACAGCCTGGTTCTCTGAGCTCAAATCCGGCTTCTTCTAGAATGGTTAATAATCCCTCACTTTTTATGGCCTGCTCTACTTTATGAGATCCAGGAACAAGCCAAGCAGTTACGTTAGGAGCTTTCTTTTTTCCCTTAACTAATTCAGTAAACGCTCTGAAATCTTCAATTCTTCCATTAGTACAACTTCCTAAAAAAACAAAATCAATTTTTTTTCCTAACATACTTTCACCTTCATTGTAGTTCATATATTGTAAAGATTTACGGAACGTTTTAATTCCTCCTTCCTGATTTTCGGCATTTGGAATTCCGTTTGAAATACTGATACCCATTCCAGGATTTGTTCCATAAGTAATCATGGGTTGAATCTTATCTCCATCAAAAAGTAATTCTTTATCAAACAAAGCATCCTTGTCACTTTTTAAAGTTGACCAATAGTTCATCGCTTTTGTCCAATCTTTTCCTTTGGGAGAAAACTCTCTATTTTTAATATATTCAAAAGTCTTATGGTCAGGAGCAATCATTCCTCCTCTTGCACCCATTTCAATACTTAAGTTACAAACTGTCATTCTTCCTTCCATACTCATTTCTTCAAAGACATTTCCTGCATATTCAACAAAATATCCAGTTGCACCAGACGTGGTAAGTTCAGAAATTATAAAAAGAGCGACATCTTTTGGTGTCACACCTTTACTTAATTTACCATTAATCGTAATTCTCATTTTTTTAGCCTTGGGTTGCATAATACATTGAGTGGATAACACCATTTCAACTTCGGAGGTTCCTATGCCAAATGCTATGGCTCCAAACGCACCATGAGTTGAAGTATGGGAATCTCCGCAAACAATCGTTGCTCCAGGAAGAGTTATCCCATATTCAGGTCCTACTACGTGAACAATTCCATTTTTTTCATGACCAAGACCCCAAAAGGATATTCCATGAATCTTAGAATTTTCTTCCAGTGCTTTTAATTGTTTTGCAGATAGAGGATCTTTTACAGGTAAATGCTGATTTTTTGTAGGTGTGTTATGGTCGGCCGTTGCAAATGTTTTTTCAGGAAATAAAACATTGATATTTCGTTTTTTTAATCCTAAAAAAGCAACTGGACTGGTGACTTCATGTACCATGTGTCTATCAATAAATAAAACGTCTGGTCCATTGTTGATTTTATGAACAACATGGGAATCCCAGACCTTATCAAATAATGTTTGATTCATAATATTATAAAGAAATGGTTGATTTTAAATTAGATTTTTTAATAATAATTGGAATATCTTCGTCTTTGACTTCTTTTCTAAGGTCAGCGAATTTTAAAAACTCAGCGTAAACAACATCTAATTCGTTTTTAGTTAATTCAAAACCAATGTTTTTTGCACGGTATGCTAATGCAGCTCTTCCACTTCTAGCTGTAAGAACTATTGCAGATTCATTAACCCCAACATCAAAAGGATTAATAATCTCATAGGTTTCTCTGTTTTTTATGACTCCGTCCTGATGAATACCTGAACTATGAGCAAAAGCATTAGCCCCTACGATTGCCTTGTTAGGCTGAACAGGCATCCCCATGCTTTCAGAAACCATTTGGCTAGTTTTATATAAAAGTTTACTGTTTATTTTTGTATCTAAATTTAATTGAGGATGCTGCTTCATAATCATTACTACTTCCTCTAAAGAAGTATTACCTGCTCTTTCTCCAATTCCATTTATTGTACATTCAATTTGTCTAGCACCATTTAAAGCTCCTGCTATTGAATTAGCTGTAGCTAAACCTAAATCATTATGGCAGTGGCATGATAAAATTGCTTTATCAATATTCTTAACATTTTCTATTAAAAATTTTATTTTATTTCCATATTCATCTGGAAGACAATATCCAGTGGTATCAGGAATATTAAGTACTGTAGCTCCAGCCTCAATCATTTTTTCACAAACTTTAGCTAAAAAGTTGTTGTCAGTTCTTCCAGCATCTTCAGCATAAAACTCAACATCATTAACAAATTTTTTTGCATATTTTACCGCTTCAAATCCTTTTTCTAAAATTTTCTCTCGAGTTGAATTAAATTTAAATTTTATATGAGAATCAGAGGTTCCAATCCCAGTGTGAATTCTAGGTAAAACGGCATGTTTTAAAGATTCTGCAGCAACTTCAATATCTTTCTTAACAGCTCTAGATAATCCACAAACACTAGCATTTTTGACAATTTTAGATATTTCTTCTACAGAATTAAAATCACCAGGACTTGAAATAGGGAACCCAGCTTCAATAACATCAACTCCAAGTTCATCAAGTTGTTTGGCAATTGTAAGCTTTTGATTTGTGTTTAATTTACAACCAGGAACTTGTTCTCCATCTCTTAAAGTAGTATCAAATATTTGTACTAATTTTTTACTCATTAAACTTCTTTTTTTTAATCTAAATGTATAAAGAAGTAAAAGTAATAAAATCGAATAAATAAATCTATTTTTCTTTAATGTTAAGACACAAATTCCAAATATTATTATTTGGTGGTTTTGCAACAATTTCAATATTTGATTTTGAAACTGGGTGAATAAAATTTACTTTTCTTGAATGTAGATGTATACTACCATCGCTATTAGACCTTGGATATCCATATTTCAAATCTCCTTTGATTGGATATCCTATATGAGATAATTGAGCTCTAATTTGGTGATGTCTTCCTGTCTTAAGATTAATACTCAGTAAAGAATATTTTTTTAAGTTTAATAAAACTTTAAAATTAAGAATCGCTTTTTTTGTTTGGCTGCTGGGAGTTTTCCTAACATAAGATTTGTTTTGCTTTTGATTTTTAATTAAAAAATTTTCTAAAATTTGTGGTTTTGATGTATCAATTTTTTTTACAACTGCCCAATAAGTTTTTATTATCTCATTTTTTTTAAATAATTCATTTAATCTACTGAGTGCTTTGGAAGTTTTAGTAAAAATAATTATTCCACTTGTGGGTCGATCCAATCTATGTGGTATCCCTAAATATACATTTCCAGGTTTATCATATTTTTTTTTTAAATATTTTTTAATTTGATCTCCAATAGTTTCATCTCCAGTAATGTCACCTTGAGTTAATTCCCCAGGATTCTTATTTATCACTATTAGATGGTTGTCTTCAAATATAATATTGAGCACAAGAATTAATATTGTTCGTTCTTACTAGGAAAATTTAAGTTTTTTACATCCTCTATGTATTTTTTAATAGCATCAGACATTAAATGATTGAGATCAATATATCTTCGAAGAAATCTGGGATTAAATTCAGTGCTTAAACCTACTAGATCATGGGTAACTAGCACTTGTCCATCAACATAACTACCAGCTCCAATTCCAATAACAGGCACTTTAACAGCTTTAGTTACTTTTTTTGAAACTGAGGCAGGAATTTTTTCTAAAACAATGCCAAAACATCCTAATTCATCTAAAATTTTAGCATCGTTAATTAGTCTTTCTGCTTCTTTTTTTTCTTTAGCTCTCACTGTGTAAGTTCCAAATTTATAGATAGATTGGGGAGTCAAACCTAAATGTCCCATTACGGGAATTCCAGCGTTTAAAATTCTAATAATTGATTCTTTTATTTCAATTCCTCCCTCCATTTTAATAGCATGAGCGCCAGACTCTTTCATAATTCTAATTGCAGATCTTAATGCTTCGTTCGGGTCAGACTGGTAGCTACCAAAAGGAAGATCTACCACAACTAATGCTCTTTTAACCCCTCTTACCACAGACGAGGCATGATAGATCATTTGATCCAAAGTAATTGGAAGTGTTGTTTCGTGCCCTGCCATCACATTTGAAGCTGAATCTCCAACAAGAATTATATCAATTCCAGATGAATCAATAATTTTAGCCATTGAAAAATCATATCCTGTTAACATGGATATTTTTTCATTTCGATTTTTCATTTCGAGCAATGTATGGGTAGTGACTCTTTTATGTTTTATGTTAGACATCATAATTTTTTTGTAAATGTAATTTAAATATTAATTATTTGGAATCTATTTCTTTTACATGTCACTATGTCAGTAAATTTATCATGGCATAATCATTGGGATAATGAATTTGATTAATGTTAAAAAAAAAAAAATGAATAAAATAATTGGAATTGATCTAGGAACAACTAACTCTTGCGTTTCTGTAATGGAAGGTAATGAACCTGTTGTTATACCAAATGCTGAAGGTAAAAGAACAACTCCCTCTGTAATTGCTTTTGTTGAGGGTGGTGAAATAAAAGTAGGAGATCCTGCCAAAAGACAAGCAGTTACTAATCCTACAAAGACTATTGCATCAATTAAAAGATTTATGGGTAGTAAGTACAGTGAATCTAAAAAAGATGCCGATCGATCGGCTTATAAAGTTGTTAAAGGTGACAATGATACAGCCAGAGTTGACATTGATGGAAGATTATATACTCCTCAAGAATTATCTGCAATGACTTTACAAAAAATGAAAAAAACTGCAGAAGATTATTTAGGTAATTCAGTAACAGAAGCAGTTATCACTGTTCCTGCATATTTTAATGATTCTCAAAGGCAAGCTACTAAAGAAGCTGGCGAAATAGCTGGACTTAAAGTTCAAAGAATTATAAATGAACCAACAGCAGCAGCGCTAGCTTATGGTTTAGATAAATCAGGAAAAGACCAGAAAATTGCTGTTTATGATCTTGGTGGCGGAACGTTTGATATATCTATTTTGGAACTCGGCGACGGAGTTTTTGAAGTACTTTCTACAAATGGAGATACTAGACTTGGTGGAGATGATTTCGATGATGCTATCATTCAATACCTAGCAGATGAATTTTCAAAACAGGAAGATATTGATTTAAGAAAAGATCCGATGGCTTTACAAAGACTTAAAGAAGCTGCTGAAAAAGCAAAAATTGAACTTTCGTCATCTGCTCAAACAGAAATAAATCTCCCTTACATTTCTGCAACTGCATCTGGACCTAAGCACTTAGTAAAAACTTTAACTAAATCTAAGTTTGAACAACTTTCTTCAGAATTAGTTAAAAGATCAATGGAACCCGTTAAAAAAGCTTTGAGTGATGCAGGACTTGACGTTAAAGATATTAATGAAGTGATTTTAGTAGGGGGCTCTACCAGAATACCAATTATCCAAGAAAAGGTAGAGAAATTCTTTGGAAAAAAACCTTCCAAGGGTGTTAACCCGGATGAAGTAGTAGCCATCGGTGCCGCTATACAAGGTGGTGTTTTAACAGGCGATGTAAAAGATGTGTTACTCTTAGATGTAACACCTCTATCTTTAGGTATAGAAACAATGGGTAGTGTTATGACTAAATTAATCGAATCAAATACTACTATTCCAACTAAAAAATCTCAAGTATTTTCTACTGCTGCCGATAATCAACCTTCAGTTGAAATCCATGTTTTACAAGGTGAAAGACCAATGGCAAAAGATAACAAAACAATTGGAAGGTTTCACTTAGATGGCATTCCTCCATCTCCAAGAGGCGTTCCTCAAATTGAAGTAACTTTTGATATTGATGCTAATGGATTAATTCATGTAACAGCTGCTGATAAAGCAACTGGAAAAACACAAGATATAAGAATTGAGGCATCATCTGGACTTACTGAGGAGGAAATTGATAAAATGAAGAAAGAAGCTGAAGCAAATGCTGAATCGGATAAAAAAGTTAAAGAAGAAGTAGATACTTTAAATAGTGCAGATGCCATGATATTTCAAACTGAAAGTCAATTAAAAGAATATGGTGATAAATTATCTGACGATAAGAAAAAAGCAATTGAAGAATCTCTTGAAAATTTAAAAAAATCTCATGAATCTAAAGATGTTGAAAGTATAAAAACAGCATTGGATGGAATAAATGAGGCTTGGAAAAATGCATCTGAAGAAATGTATAAAGCACAAGCTGAATCTGGAGCAGGAAGTCCTGGAGGAGATCCAAGTGGATCTACCCAAAATGATGATAAAAAGGACTCTTCCGATGATGTTCAGGATGTAGATTTTGAAGAGGTTAAGTAATTGATATTATTTTTATAATTTTAAAAACGCATTACTAATACTAATGCGTTTTTTTTATATTTAAAATTATGGACAAAAAAAATATACTTAAGAAAATTAACTCAGCAAATAAAGATACCTTAATGGAAACACTGGATATTGAATTTATCGACATAGGTGAAGATTTTTTAGTAGCGAAAATGCCAGTAACTTCAAAAGTTTATCAGCCTGATGGAGTGTTACACGGTGGGGCTACAGTTGCGTTGGCAGAATCGGTTGGTAGTGCAGTATCATATATGTCTGTTGATTATATAAACCAAACAGTGAGAGGAATAATTATTTCAGCAAATCATTTAAAAAGTGTTAAAGAAGGATATGTTTATGCAAGAGCAACACCTCTTCACAAGGGAAGAACAACTCAGCTATGGGAAATTAAAATTACAGATGATAACGATAACTTAATATCTCATTGCAAGCTTTCAACAATGGTTTTAAATAAAAATAATTAAATGTTTTTAGAAAATGTTTTGAATGTAAAAAATGAGTGGTGGAGGTACTTTTTAGGGTGTATTATAATTTTTATTGGGACTCAATTAGGATCAATTCCATTTGTAATTGCAATTTTTTCAAAAATTGGAGCAGAGGGTGCTTCTAAAATTGATCAAACTAGTATGATGTATGTTTTGGAAGACAGTAATTTAACTTTATTTTACTTTTTACTACCCTATTTGTTTGGCTTTATTGGAATCATTTTGGTAATTAAATTTTTACACAATCAAACTTTTTTATCCATTACAACTTCCAGAAAAACCATCGATTTTTCAAAAATTAGAACATCATTTACTATTGCATCTTTTTTTGTGATTGTAACAACTGTTTTTAGCTATATCATTTACCCTGATGAATATACTTATAATTTCCAGTTAACACCTTTTTTAATATTATTTTCAGTTGTAGTTCTATTAATTCCTATACAAACTAGTTGGGAAGAGTATGTTTTTCGAGGTTATCTAATGCAGGGTATTGGTGGAATGGTAAATAACAAATGGGTACCATTAATAATCACCTCCATTTCATTTGGTTTATTACATTATTGGAATCCTGAAGTTATGAAATTAGGTCCCGTTTTGCTAATTCATTATGTGTTAACTGGATTATTTTTTGGAATAATCACCTTAATGGATAAAGGGATGGAACTTGCTATAGGCTTTCATGCAGGAAACAACATGCTAATTGCTCTATTAGTTACAGCAGATTGGACTGTTTTACAAACTAATTCGGTTCTAAAAAGTATTGGTCAGCCTGAAATT
Source organism: Flavobacteriaceae bacterium (assembly GCA_029248455.1). GTDB lineage: Bacteria > Bacteroidota > Bacteroidia > Flavobacteriales > Flavobacteriaceae > MAG-121220-bin8. The sequence goes on along the minus strand of JAQWJH010000078.1, from coordinate 17,481 downwards.
ATTAGTATGTTAATACCAATTTTTATTTTATACCCATTAACAATACTGTATTTTTCAAAAAAATACAATTGGAAAAACTGGAAAGAAAATTTGACTGGAAAAATTAAATAATTTTATAATTATTTTAACATTATAATTGTACAAATATTTTAATTTGCATAAACAACAACAATAAAAGTTATGGCATTAAACAAAAATGGAATTTTTGCTTGGGCATCATTTATTCTTACTGTTTTAGGAATTGCTCTTGTATTATTAGGAGTAATAAAGTATCGTGATTATGCAATCGGATTTTCAGTAGTTGGTGTTGGTTTTATATCGATTGGCTGGGCATTTAATGCACTAAAAGGAAGGGTTTAATTCTACTTTCCAATCATTTGTTTTACATCGACCCAATTATCAAATTCCTCAGGTGAAGTATAGCCTAATTTAATTGCTTCTTCTCTTAAAGTTGTACCGTTTTTGTGTGCAAGATTTGCTATTTCAGCAGCTTTATAATATCCAATTTTACTGTTTAATGCAGTAATTAGCATTAAAGAATTATTTACTAATTCTTTAATTCTTTTTTTATTTGGTTTTATTCCGACAACACAATTGTGATTAAAACTTTTCACAGCATCACCTAAAAGTGTTGAGGATTCCAATAAATTAGCCGCCATTAAGGGTTTGAAAACGTTTAATTCATAATGGCCCTGCATTCCACCAATAGTAACCGAAACGTCGTTTCCAATTACTTGTGCACAAACCATAGTCAAAGCTTCACACTGTGTTGGATTTATTTTGCCAGGCATTATAGAACTTCCAGGTTCATTCGCTGGAATAGTAATTTCTCCAATTCCAGATCGAGGTCCAGATGCCATCATTCGAATGTCATTCGCAATTTTGTTTAAAGAATTAGCGATTAATTTTAATGCTCCATGAGTTTCAACAAGAGCATCATGAGCGGCTATGGATTCAAATTTATTAATCGCTGAAATAAAATCTATCTCAGCAAATTTTGAAACAAATTTGGAAGCAACTTCAGCGTAACCTTTTGGAGAATTTAATCCTGTTCCCACTGCAGTTGCGCCAAGAGCAAGTTCAGAAAGATGATTCAAAGAATTTTTTAAAGAATTTAACCCATGTTTAATTTGTGATTCATATCCTGAAAATTCTTGACCTAAAGTCACGGGCGTAGCATCCATTAAATGAGTTCTACCAATTTTAATAATATTTTTAAATTCAGAAACTTTATTTGAAAGAGTTTTTTCAAAATCCTCTAAATTTGGGATGGTATTTATTAATAATTTTTTATAAATAGCAATATGCATTGCCGTGGGAAAAGTATCATTTGATGATTGAGACATATTAACATCGTCATTTGGAGAAAGAGTTTTTTCAGATTTACCTAATATTTTTCCTTCAATTATATGAGCTCTGTTAGAAATAACTTCATTGATATTCATATTAGTTTGAGTTCCAGATCCTGTTTGCCAGATTACAAGTGGGAACTGCTTATCATGTTTGCCGTCAATTATTTCATCACAAACTGATGAAATAAGATCTCTTTTTATTTTACTTAAAACACCTAATTTGTGATTTGTGTGAGCAGCAGCTTTTTTTAAATATGCAAAACCATGAATTATTTCAATTGGCATTGATGCAGGTTTTCCTATTTTAAAGTTATTGATTGATCTTTGAGTTTGAGCTCCCCACAAACAATCAACAGGAACTTTAACTTCCCCAAGAGTGTCTTTCTCAGTTCTATACTTCATATCTTGAAATTATACTACAAATTTACTACAAAATTTTTTGTATCAATTTACATTAATTGTTGAAAAAAATATTTCATGAAAAAGATATCTTTAATTATATTTGTTTAATAATTATTATTTATATGGAATTTGATCAATATTTAGGTTTTATTTTGTTTTTAACAGTATTGACAATGGGATTCTGGTTAATGATTCTGCTTTTAACTTTTATAATTCCATATTGGGTTAGTGGAGCTTTTTTTGAAAGAATGAAGGAGATAAGAGATAAATTAAAAAAAAAGTAAGCTAACCTCCAAATCCTTCTCCTCCGTAGTCCTCATAATTTGATCTATTATTTGTTTGACTCTTTTTTTGATTAAACCTGTATATTAAGCTTAAATTAAAACTCCTTCCCCCTCTCCAACTAGATTCTGTATAGTTTTTATATGTTTCAGAAAATGTTTCTAATCTCCAATTCTGAGTTTCAAAAATGTCATTAATTTTAAATGTTAAAGTCATTTTATCATTAAAAATATCTTTGCTAAATGCGGTATTAGTACTAACACTTGCCTTTCTAGTCGAAATAGCATTTTTTTGTGGGCCCCTGTAACTCAGTCTAGTTTGCCAATCAATTGAAGAAAATATTTTTAAATAATTATTTAATCTTCCAGACCATATTAAATTTTTTGAATTATAAACAATTTCATTATAACTACCAACTACATTTGATTGATAAAAATTAATATTACCTCCGATTCTCCAATTTTTAGAATGCGAATAATTAGTATTAAATTCAATACCTATTTCTTCTTGAGAAGATAAGTTTATTGGAGACCTTCTAATCACAGGAACAAGAATATCATTGACTAAAACTGAATTTCCTGTAGCTTCAGTGATGAAAGTAAATATTTCATTTGATTTTTTATAGTACACTGAACCATTAAGTGTTGTTTTGTTTAGTCTTTTTAAATATCCTAGATCAATTCCATTTGAATAGGTTGGGTTCAAATAAGGATTACCCTGGAAAAAACTTGTTTCACTTGTTCTTGAGGGAAAAGGGTTTATAAAATAAGATCTAGGTCTGCTTATTCTTCTGTTGTATCCCAAAGTTATACTTTCATTTTCTTTGAGTTCGTATGCTAAATTTATTGTTGGAAAAAAATCATTGTATTTTTTATTACTGTTACTATTACTTTCAAACTGTTTGACATTTGTTAATGATTCTTCAAATCTTAATCCAAAAAGAAATGATAATTTATTTTTTTTGTTCCCATATTGAGTATAAAATGCATTGATTTTTTCATTATAATAAAGATTGTTACTAAGGTTCGTATTTTTAATGAATTCACCATTTAAATTTTCATCTTCTACTAAATAATCTGTAATTTGATAACGATTACTTCTTCTAAAACCCATTTCAAATTGTCCATCATCTCCAAGTGGTAATACATAATCAATTTTATAAAGTTCACTGTCTTGATTTTCATTTGTATTAACTCTTTCACCTAAATATTTAATGAAATTTGGAACTGATTGTGCATTTGTAATAATACCAATTTCAATCTCGTTAGATTTTTCTTTTTGAAAATCCATCGTTATATTACCCTTATTCTTAAACTCGTGGGTGAAATTTATAGAAAATTCTTTGGTGTCATCTGATTCATTTTCAACCTCAGACCTTATTGAAGATTTCTTTTCACCTTGAAAATTTTGATTAATATTATTATTTGTAATATCCTTATCGTCACTCTTTCTTGTCAAATAAGAAACTACTAAACTTGTTTTGTCTGAAAAGAAATATTCAATACCAGTATTTTGGTAATAAGAATCTCTTTCAGTATTTCTATTGCTATTTTCTTTAATAAAATTATTTACTGGGTTAGTAGTAAAATATTCAGTTTCACTGTAAGAGGGATTTTCGTAACTACTCAGACTATAACCAGCGTTTGTAAAAAGATTAATTTTTTTAGTCCTGTAATTAATATTTCCTGAAAATCCATAAGATTTTGGATCCCCTAAATTTGTTGATATTGAACCATTTAAACCTGCTAATTTATTTTTTCTTAAAACAATATTAATAATTCCCGCTGTTCCTTCTGCATCATATCTTGCAGAGGGTGAAGTAATGATTTCGACTTTTTCAACACTTTCCGAAGGAAATTGCTTAAGTGCATCATTGCTACTAATGCCTACTAGCCCTGAGGGTTTACCATTTATCAATATTCTGACGCTTTGATTTCCTCTTAAAGATACGTTTCCATCAATATCAACAGCTACAGAGGGCAAATTATCTAAAACATCACTAACACTACTCCCTCTTAATGTTAAGTCTTTACCAATATTATACACTGTTTTATCAAGTTTAATTTCAACTTCTGTTCTCTCTCCAATTAATTCTATCTCGTCAAGTATATTTTCATCAATTGACATTAATATGTTTCCTAAGTCTTTAGTTTTTGAAATCATTACATTATTTATGTTAACTTCTTTGAATGAGATATAATTTAGTTTAATATCATAATTACCTCTATTTATTTCTAGATTAAACTTACCGTTCAAATCACTAATACCTCCATATTTAACAATACTATCATTTACATTAAATAATGAAATTGTTGCATATTCAAGTGGTGTTTTAGAGTCTTGATCTAAAATAGTTCCAAAAACTGTTATAGGGCCTTGTTGAGCATTAATAACAAATGGAATAAGTGTAAACAATAACAAATAAATTTTTTTCATTTTTAAAAATATAGTGTTAAGACAAAAAGATTTGGTAAAGGTTTATTTTATAAAATTTCAAGAATGTTTTGAGGTGGAATTGCTAGTATAGCTTTAGTTTTTGTTATAAAAAAAGGTCTGTGAAGTAATGTTGGATGGTCAAAAAGAAGTTGAATCACTTGACTTTTTGATAATTTTTTTAATTTATATAATTCTTTCCACACTTTTTCTTGTTTTCTTATTAAATCTGTGGGATTTAGACCAGATCTATTAATTAGACTTTCAATTTCTTTCTTATTTAATCGATTCTTTAAATAAAGGATGGTTTCAAATTCAATTTCTTTTGATTTTAAATATTCCAGACCTTCTCTTGATTTGCTACATCTTGGATTGTGTAGCAATGTATATTTTTTAAATTTTGATTCCATATTTTTTTAAAGCAATAATTAAATTTTTAGGAGATACAAATTGTATGCCATGAATTCCACATTTAATTGCTCCATCAACATTTGATATTCGATCGTCGATAAAAATACTTTTATTAGCAATTAAACCATATTTTTTTAAAGTATAATTATAAATCTCAGGAAAGGGTTTGAGCATTTTAACTTTTCCTGACACAACAATTCCATCAAATAATTTTAAAAATTTAAATTTTTTTACGGCAACAGGAAATGTTTCTGAACTCCAGTTTGTCAGAGCAATTAATTTATATTTTTTTCTTTTTAGTTTGTGTAATATTTCAACTGTCCCCTTAATTTCACCTTTCAACATTTCTTCCCATCTACCATAAAACATTTTAATTAATTTTTTATATTTTGGAAAAAGATTGATTCTTTCCTCAGTTGCGTCTGCCATTAAATAACCTCCATCTTGTTCTTCATTCCAACTAGATGTACAAATGTTGTCAAAAAACCATTGCATTTTTTTTCTATCTCCGTTGAACTCATTTAAATACACATATTCCGGGTTCCAATCTACAAGAACACCACCTAAGTCGAAAATTATTGTTTCTATTTTCATATTTAATTACTCATTAAAAATGCTTTTAAAAAAGCATTTATTCCACCATTTAAAACATCATCAATATTATTTGTTTCATAAGATGTTCTAACATCTTTTATTAGTTTATAAGGGTGAAGAACATAATTTCTTATTTGCGAACCCCATTCTATCTTCATTTTATTAGATTCTATTTTTTCTCTTTCTGCCATTTTTTCTTTTAACTGAATTTCATACAATTGAGATTTAAGTAATCGCATAGCCTTTTCTTTATTTTCAAGTTGGGATCTAGTCTCTGAATTTTCAATAACAATACCAGAGGGAGCATGTCGAAGTCTAACAGCAGTTTCTACTTTATTAACATTCTGTCCCCCAGCACCACTTGAACGCATTGTTTCCCAAGATATTTCAGAGGGATTAATATTTATTTCAATTGTTTCATCTACTAATGGATATACATATACTGAGGCAAATGAAGTATGTCTTTTTGCATTACTGTCAAAGGGAGATATTCTTACAAGCCTATGAACTCCATTTTCGCCTTTTAACCATCCAAAACCATATTCTCCTTCTATTTCTATTGTAACAGATTTTAATCCCGCCACATCTCCTTGCTGTAAATCTAATTCTTTGACTTTGAAGTTATTTTTTTCTGCCCACATCACATACATTCTCATTAACATGTAAGCCCAATCGCAACTTTCGGTTCCACCAGCTCCTGCTGTGATTTGAATAACTGCACTCATTTCATCTCCTTCACCAGAAAGCATATTTTTAAACTCTATGGATTCTACATGTTCGTTACATTTTTTGAAATGCATATTCAATTCGTTTTCGGAAATTTCTTCTGACTTAAAATAATCATATAAAATTTCAAGTTCTTCACAAAGAGATTTTGCTTTTTCATAATCTTTAATCCACTGTTTTAAAGATTGAAGTTCTTTCATGACTTTTTGTGCTTTTTTCGAGTCATTCCAGAAATTTGGATCAAATGTGACTTCCTCTTTATTAGAAATTTCTATTTTTTTTGAGTCAATGTCAAAGATATCTCCTTAGTGCTTTAGTGCGCTCAAGGAGATTTTTTATTTGATCTACAGTTATCATATATTTCAAATTTTCAACAAAAATACATTTAAATATGAATCAAAATAAACTTAATTAATTTTTATATTTAAGAAATTTAAAAAAAATGTATTTAACTCGATTATTACATATTATTTGTTGTTTTTATTTCATTTCAAATTTTTCTCAATCAGAAATAAATAATAATAAAAAATTTTCAGGTTTTTTTAATTTTAGTTATAATGAAAGTTCTGATAAAATTTTTTTAGAAGTACAAAATTTAAATGAAGATTTTTTATATATAAATTCCTTAACAACTGGTTTAGGCTCAAATGATATAGGTTTGGATAGGGGACAATTGGGAAAAGAAAGAATTGTCAAATTTAAAAAATATGGAAATAAATTATTATTAATTGAACCTAATCAAAATTTTAAAGCTATTTCTAAAAATGAGGCTGAAAAAAAAAGTGTTGAACAAGCATTTACTTTTTCAGTAATTTTTGGTTTTGAAATTTTTGAGTTTAAAAATAATATTTATACAATTGATTTAACACCTTTTTTACTACAAGACGCCCATGGTGTTAAAAACAGATTACAATCTTCTAATCAGGGTAATTATAATTTAGATTTATCTAAAAGTGCATTGGAACTGAAAAGAACAAAAGCTTTTCCAAATAATGTGGAGTTTGAGGCATTACTTACCTTTGTTGGCAATCCTGTTGGAAGTTTAATTTCAAGTGTTTCTCCCGATCCATCTAAAGTAAGTATGATTCAGCATCACTCATTTATAAAGTTGCCAGATAATAATTATAAACCAAGAATTTTTGACCCAAGAAGTGGAGCTTTAGCCATTTCTTTTATGGATTATGCAACTCCCGTTCACAAGGAAATTAATAAAAAATATATTTTAAGACACAGACTCGAGAAAATAAATCCATCTCTTAAAAAAAGTGAAGCAAAAGAACCTATTATATATTATTTAGATCCCGGCGCACCAGAACCAGTTAGATCGGCTTTAATTGAGGGTGCTTCTTGGTGGAATCAAGCTTATGAGGCAATAGGATATAAAAATGCTTTTCAAGTTAAAATATTACCAGACGATGCTGATCCTATGGACTGTCGTTATAATGTGATTCAATGGGTTCACAGATCTACAAGAGGGTGGAGTTATGGATCAAGTGTAATTGACCCTAGAACTGGTGAAATTATTAAGGGTCATGTTAGTTTAGGTAGTTTAAGAATAAGACAAGACTTTTTAATAGCTCAAGCTTTGATGTCTAAACCTTTTGTTGAAGACGAGAATTATGATAAAATGTTAGAAATGGCTTTAGCTAGAATTAGGCAATTAAGTGCTCACGAGGTTGGACATACAATAGGTTTTGCACATAATTTTTCGGCAAGTACGAATAATCGCTCATCAGTGATGGATTATCCTCACCCATTAATTAAAATCAAGGATAAAAAGATTGATTTAAGTGAAGCATATGCTGTTGGAATAGGTGAGTGGGATAAAGTTTCTGTGGCTTACAGCTATTCAGAGTTCAATAAAAAAAATGAACAAATTTTATTAAATGATATTTTGAATAAAGCTTATGATAATGGATTAAGGTTTGTTACAGATTATGATGCTAGAGCAAAGAGTGGTGCTCATATAAATGCGCATTTATGGGATAATAATTCTAATGTTTCTCAGGGTTTAGATAATATTATGAAAGTTAGAAATAAAGCGATCAGTGATTTTTCAAAATATAACATTAGATCATATGAGACTTACAGTAAATTAGAAGATGTTTTTGTTCCTCTTTATTTTTTACACAGATATCAAACCGAATCAACTATAAAATTGATTGGAGGTTTAGATTATAATTACGCAAAAAGAGACGACAATCAAACAATTGTTGAAAATATTCCTTACGATATTCAGAATAATGCTCTAATTTCAATATTGAAAACTTTAGAAGCTAAAAACTTAGCTATCCCAAAATCAAAATTAAAATTATTTCCACCTAGAGCATATAATTCACCAAGAACAAGAGAATCCTTTAAAAGTATGACAGGAGTTAGTTTCGATCCATTAAGTGCAGTGTCTACAGCAAGTGAAATGACCCTTTCATTATTATTAAATGTTGAAAGAATGAATCGATTAGTCATTCAAAGTAGTCTCAATAATGACCGATTGAAAAATATGACATTGGATTACCTATTAAGTACTTTAACAAATAATACTTTTAAGTCAAAATATGAACTTAATTTAAAATTTAGTGATAGGTATTTATTTGAGGTTCAACAAGTGATAAATAATAACTATTTAAAGTTCCTTTTAAATTTAGCTTCAAATAAAAGTTCGTTTTTTCAAGTAAAAGCTATTGCTAAAAAAGAACTTTCTAGCATAATGGATTTATTAATTTCAAAAAAATATATGAATAAGTACAAACATGAATATTTAAGCATTATTAAAAATTTTAAAATAAAGCCAGAATTATTTGAATTAATTGATAGTCCAAAAATTCCTGATGGATCTCCAATTGGCTCTTCAAATCTTAATGAACTTTGTTATTAAATTATTAAGAACTATGGATATTAACTTAATTAGTGATACGGTAACCAAACCATCAAAAAAAATGCTAAAATCTATGATGGATGCAAAAGTAGGGGATGATGTTTTTAAGGAAGACCCCTCTGTGAATAAACTTGAGAACAAGGTTGCAAAAATGTTTGGTATGGATTCAGCATTATTTTTTCCATCCGGAACAATGACCAATCAAACCGCAATAAAACTTCATACCAACCCTGGAGATCAATTAATTTGTGATAAGTATGCACATGTTTATAATTATGAAGGGGGTGGTGTTAGCTTTAATAGTGGAGTTTCTTGTAAGTTAATTGACGGAGAAAGAGGAATGTTCAATAATGAACAGTTAGTCAAAGCAATCAATCCACCTGATTTTTATCATAGCCCTAAAACTTCATTAGTTTGTATAGAAAACACAACAAATAAAGGAGGTGGTGCATGTTGGAATTTAAATGAACTTAAATTGATAAAAAAAACTTGTTTAGAAAATAATTTATCATATCACCTGGATGGTGCTAGAATTTGGAATGCATTGATCAAAATGAATCAAGATCCTAAAGATTATGGTTTAATATTTGATTCGATTTCTGTGTGTTTAAGCAAAGGATTAGGTTGTCCAGCAGGGTCAGTACTGATTGGATCTCATGAATTAATAGAAAGGGCAATTAGAGTAAGGAAGATTTTGGGTGGAGGAATGAGGCAAGTAGGTTATTTGGCAGCTTGTGGGATTTATGCCTTGGAAAATAATTTTTTAAGACTTTCCGAAGATCATCAAAAGGCAATAGAAATTGAAAAAACATTAAGTAAACTTTCTTATATAAAAAAGGTTGAGCCTGTTGAAACAAACATTGTAATTTTTGAAATTAACTCTAAAATATCTTCTCAACTTTTTTTAGAAAGATTAAACAATAAAGGAGTTAATATTATTTCAATGGGTGACAACAAATTAAGAGTAGTTACTCACCTGGATTATGATAATTTAATGCATAGTAGGTTTTTAGAAATTTTAAACGACCTAAGATTTTAGTTTAAAGTCTCATATTTGTCTGACTATATTAAAAAAATGAAACACCTTTTAAAAAAAATTCTTCCACCATCTGCAAAAAAAATACCAAAAGAGCTTAAAAGATTTGACTCAAAAAGAGTTGATAATTATTTCTGGTTAAAAAATAGGGATGATTCTGAAGTTATTGAATATTTAGAAAAAGAAAATGATTATTTTAAAAAAATGACTTCGGATACTGAAGATTTTCAAGAGATTATATACAAGGAAATTAAAAATAAAATTAAAGAAGATGACCAGTCAGTTCCTTATTTTTTGAATGGCTATTGGTACCTAACTAAATATCAAATGAATAAAAACTATCCAGTTTATTTGAGAAGAAAATCAGATTTAAATTCCACAGACCAAATTTTATTTGATTGTAATTTATTAGCAGAAGGTTATGAGTATTTTAATTTATCTAATATTAAAATTAGTCCTAACAATAAATTCGCTGCGTACAGTATTGATACGCTTTCAAGAAGATTGTATACAATTAGAATTAAAAATTTACAAACCGGAGAGGTCTTAAATGATCAAATAATTAATACGTCTGGTGGATTTGCCTGGGCTAACGACAATAAAACGTTATTTTATACTAATAGAGATTCTGATACTTTAAGGAACGATAAGATTCTCAGACATGAGTTAGGAACAAAATCTAAAGATGATAAAATAGTTTTTCATGAAAAAGACAATACCTTTTACACTAGTGTGTCTAAATCTAAATCTAATAAGTTCATCATAATTTCATCTCACAGTACTTTAACATCTGAATTCCAATTTTTAGACGCCAATAAACCTTCAGATAATTTTAGACTATTTAACCAAAGAAAAAGAGGTTTAGAATACAGTATAAATCATTACGAAAAGTTTTTTTATATAATAACAAATATTGATAATGCTAAAAATTATAAGTTAATGAAAACACCTATTGGTGGTACTGAATATGAAAATTGGATTAATGTAATAGATCATAGAAAGGATGTTTTAATAGAGGGAATAGATATTTTTAAAAATTATTTAGTTATTAGTGAAAGAGCAAATGGATTAAATAGAATAAATGTTCGAAAATGGGATGATTCAGAAAGTTATTATTTGGATTTCAAAAGTGAAACTTTTTCATTATACACAACAACAAATGTTGATTTCGATACTAATATCTTAAGGTATGGGTTTAATTCTTTAACTCAACCTCCCTCAATAATAGATTTCAACATGTCTACAAAGAAGAAAACAATAAGAAAACAACAACAGGTTTTAGACGATAACTTTAAAAATAAAAATTATACTTCCGAAAGAATTTGGTCTCAATCTGAAGATGGCACAAAAATTCCTATTTCGTTAGTTTATAAAAAAGGGCTAATAAAAAATAATAAAAATCCTCTGTTGTTGTATGGTTATGGTTCATATGGAAATACTATTGATCCATATTTTTCTGTCAGTCGTTTATCATTATTAGATAGAGGATTTGTTTTTGCAATTGCACATGTTAGAGGAAGTGAGTATATGGGAAGAGAATGGTATGATGAAGGAAAATTATTAAAAAAAACAAACACCTTTAAAGATTTTATTAGTTGTACAAAACATTTAATTTCTGAAGGATATACAAATACTGATCAAACTTATGCTTATGGGGGATCTGCTGGTGGATTATTAATGGGATCAGTTATTAATATGGAACCTGAGCTTTACAATGGCGTTATTGCAGCTGTACCATTTGTGGATGTATTAACAACTATGTTGGACGAAACAATCCCATTAACCACTGGAGAATATGATGAATGGGGAAACCCTAATAACGAAGAATTTTATAATTATATATTGTCTTATTCACCATACGATAATGTAAAAAAAATGAAATATCCTAATCTGCTTGTAACAACAGGTCTTTTTGATTCACAAGTTCAATATTGGGAACCTGCTAAGTGGGTTGCAAAATTAAGAGAGTTAAAAGTAGGAGAGAATCTATTATTATTAAAAACTAATATGGATTCAGGTCATGGAGGTGCTTCAGGAAGATTTGATGCATTAAAAGAAGTTGCTAGAGAGTATGTTTTTTTATTTAGTCTGGAAAACATTCATAATTAGCTATTAAATTTGGTGATGCCAGCTTTTTTTAAGTAATTTGCGAACAACTTTAAGGAAGATATTTTAAATGAATAGAAGAGTTAAAGCTTACAAAAGTGCCTTAGAACTCATAGGGAAAACACCACTTTTAAAGTTAAATAAGATTGTCAAAAATATTCCTGGAAATTTTTACGCTAAAGTTGAAGCATTCAATCCAGGTCACTCAAATAAGGATAGAATTGCTCTGCACATCATTGAATCTGCTGAAAAAAAGGGCTTGATAAACCCTGGCGGGACAATAATAGAAACAACGTCTGGAAATACCGGATTTAGTTTAGCTATGGTAAGCATTATCAAAGGCTACAATTGTATTTTGGCAGTATCATCAAAATCATCTCCTGACAAGATAGATATGTTAAAGGCTATGGGAGCTAAAGTTTATGTTTGCCCAGCTCATGTGAGTGCTGATGATGACAGATCTTATTATCAAGTAGCTAAAAGATTACACGAAGAAATAAAAGGTTCTTTTTATATCAATCAGTATTTTAATAATCTTAATATTGAGGCTCATTATAAAACTACTGGTCCCGAAATATGGGATCAAACAGGTGGATCTATCACGCATTTGGTTGCGAGTAGTGGAACTGGAGGTACAATTTCTGGAATTGCAAGATTTTTAAAGGAACAAAATCCTAAAATAAAAATCATAGGAGTTGACGCTTATGGCTCTGTTCTAAAAAAATATCACGAAACACAAGAGTTTGATGAAGACGAGATTTATCCATACAGAATTGAAGGTTTAGGTAAAAATCTGATTCCAACTGCTACAGACTTCGATATTATTGATATGTTTGAAAAGGTTTCAGACGAAGAAAGTGCGCATACATCTAGAGAAATTGCACTGAAAGAAGGGTTGTTTGTTGGTTACACCTCTGGTGCTGCGATGCAAGCTGTCAAGCAATTATCTAAACAAAGGTTGTTTGATAAAAACAGTAATGTAGTTATGATTTTTTGTGATCACGGCTCAAGGTATATGAGTAAAATATATAGTGATAAATGGATGTATGATCAAGGTTTCTTTGATTCTGAAAAAACTGCACTTGAAAAGCCCATTGAATACATTAAATAGATTAATTTTACACATTTAAGCTCTCTTAGTTAATAAAATGAAAGATTTATTTGATAAAATCATAGTAAATAAAGGTCCTTTGGGAAAGTATGCAAGTATTGCAGAAGGGTATTTTGCTTTTCCAAAATTAGAAGGACCAATTGGAAACAGAATGAAATTTAATGGAAAAGAAGTTATTACCTGGAGTGTTAATGATTACCTTGGTTTAGCAAATCTTCCTGAAGTTAGAGAGGCTGATATTGAAGCAGCTAAAAAATATGGTTCTGCTTATCCAATGGGTGCCAGATTGATGTCAGGTCATACTAAATTCCATGAACAATTAGAAAATGAATTAGCAAATTTTGTTTCAAAAGAAAAAGCTTATGTTCTTAATTTTGGTTACCAAGGAATCTTGTCTACAATAGATTCATTAGTCTCTAAAAATGATGTTATCGTTTATGATATTGATGCTCACGCCTGTATAGTTGATGGTGTTAGGCTTCATGTTGGTAAAAGATTTACTTATCAACACAATGATATTGATAGTTTAACTTTAAATCTTGAAAGAGCCACTAAAATTGCGGAAAAAACTGGAGGAGGTATTTTAGTAATTTCTGAGGGTGTTTTTGGCATGAGAGGTGAACAAGGTAAAATAAAAGAAATTGTTGCATTAAAAAGTAAATTTAATTTTAGGTTGCTAGTTGATGATGCTCATGGCTTTGGGACATTAGGTGCTACTGGAGCTGGAGCTGGAGAAGAACAAGGTGTTCAAGATCAAATAGATGTGTATTTTGCCACATTTGCTAAGTCTATGGCAAGTACTGGAGCTTTTATCGCTGCAGATGCAATGATAATTGATTTTCTTAAGTATAATATGCGTTCACAAGTTTTTGCTAAGTCATTACAATTGCAATTAGTAATTGGTGCTTTGAAAAGATTAGAGTTGTTAAAAACTAAACCTGAGATCAGAGAAAAACTTTGGACTAACGTAAAAGCTTTACAGTCTGGTCTAAAATCTCAAAATTTTGATTTAGGAACTACACAAAGTTGTGTAACGCCTGTTTTTTTAAAAGGAACTATCCAAGAAGCTATGATAATGGTTAGGGAACTTAGAGAAAAGTATTTTATTTTTTGTTATATTGTTGTTTACCCTGTTGTTCCAAAAGGAGTGATATTATTAAGACTAATTCCTACAGCTTCTCATAACATTAAAGACATTGAAGAAACTTTATCAGCCTTTTCTAAAATCCGTTCGAAACTTTACGACGGAACTTATTTAAAGTTATCTAAAAAATTAAAATCAACTTAATTTTTTGTTTCGTTTTAAATCAAGAAATTTAAATTTTATCATAAAAAGAAAAAAAACACTAATTTTGTCTCAAATAAGCGTGATGAGCCCAAAAAAAATACTGAACGCTAGGCAGATTTCCACTATACTTCATCGACTATCTTTTCAATTAATAGAAGACCACAACAATTTTTCTGAAACGGTCATAATAGCAATTCAACCAAGGGGAGTTTATCTCGCTGAACGAATAATGGAATTACTAACTAATGATTCTAATAAAATTAAATTTTGTTTATTAGACGTAACATTTTATAGGGACGATTTTAGAAGAAGTGAAAAAGTTTTAAAAGCTAATAAAACAAAAATTGATTTTTCAATAGAGAACAAAACTGTTATTTTAATAGACGATGTACTTTTTACAGGTAGAAGTATAAGAGCAGCTATGGACGCTCTTCAAGCATTTGGAAGACCTAGGGCAGTTCAATTATTAAATTTAATTGATCGAAGATTTTCTAGAGAATTACCCATTCAACCCGACTATTGTGGAACTCAAGTAGATTCAAGACTAAATCAACGAGTTAAAGTATGTTGGAAAGAAAAAGACAATGAGGATGCAGTTTATTTATTTAAAAATAGTTGATGAGTGATTTAAGTGTAAACCATTTATTGGGAATTAAATACCTAAATATTAAGGATTTAAAATTAATTTTTGAAACTACAGATCATTTTAAAGAAGTTATTAATAGAAAAATAAAGAAAGTTCCTTCTCTAAGAGATGTAACTATTGCAAATCTTTTTTTTGAGAACAGTACTCGAACTAAGATTTCTTTTGAACTAGCACAAAAAAGACTTTCCGCTGATGTAGTTAATTTTTCGTCTTCATCATCCTCTGTTAAAAAGGGAGAAACATTAATTGACACTGTAAATAACATTCTTTCTATGAAAGTTGATATGGTTGTTATAAGACATCCAAGTCCTGGAGCAAGTGTTTTTTTATCTAAAAACATTAATTCATGTATAATTAACGCTGGGGATGGAACGCATGAACATCCAACTCAAGCTTTATTAGATGCATATTCACTTATAGAAAGACTTGGTCAATTAAAAAATAAAAAAATTTTAATAGTTGGAGATATTTTACATTCCAGAGTTGCTTTATCAAATATATTTACATATCAAAAATTGGGAGCCGAAGTTATGGTTTGTGGTCCAAAATCACTTATACCAAGATATATACAATCATTGGATGTAAAAGTTGAAACTGACTTATTGAAAGCATTAAAATGGTGTGATGCTGTAAATATGCTAAGAATTCAAAATGAAAGGATGTCTGAAAGCTATTTTCCATCCATTAGAGAATATGTACAACAATTTGGACTAAATAAAAACATATTAGATGGTTTGAATAAAGAAATTATTATCATGCACCCAGGTCCTATTAATCGTGGTGTAGAAATTACTAGTGAAGTTGCTGATTCTTCTCAAGCTATTATTTTAGATCAGGTTGAAAACGGAGTTGCAATTAGAATGGCAGTAATGTATTTATTAGCTTCAAAACTTTATTGATAATGACTTTAACTTCTTTAAAAAAGTATAACCTTATTGTTTTAAATAAAAATGATAGTAACCAAAGTTTACAGTTAGAATTTAATAATATAAATCAAAATAATCTTATAATTGATTGCAATCAGGTCAAACTAGAAAGTTTTTTAGATTTGTTCAAAATCTTATTTAAATCACAAAAGTTTTATAAAAAATCGCTAGTAATTTTAACTAAAAACATTAGCTTCTGTAATGATTTAAATTTTATTCCAACGCTTCAAGAAGCTATTGATTTTATAGATTTGGAAGAAATCGAAAGAGATTTGGATTTGTAATGAAATTAACAATATTAGGTAGTTTATCGGCTTACCCATCTCATAAAGGTTTTACAACTTCTCAAGTTTTAGAACACAATGGAAAATCATTTCTTATTGATTGTGGTGAAGGAACTCAACTTCAATTAAGAAAAAATAAAATTAAATTCAATTCAATTGAAGATGTTTTTATTTCTCATTTACATGGAGATCATTATTTTGGTCTTCCAGGTTTAATTTTAACTTTTAACTTATTAGGAAGAGAAAAACCTTTAAATATTTTTGGCCCCAAGGGAATTAAGGAAATAATTACGTCATTGATGAAAGTTGGTAAAACCTGGACTAATTATAAATTAAATTTTTTAGAACTAAATAGTAAAAAACCCCAAGTTATAATTAACAAAAACAATTTTACAGTAACAACAATTCCACTTTGTCATGGAATCTACACCAACGGATTTTTATTTAGAAAAAAAACAACTAGTCACAAATTAATTGTTAAAAGAGCTATTGATTCAGGAATTGATAAAACACAATTTGCAGGCATTAAATTAGGAAAAGATGGAGTGAATCAGAGGGGAGAAATTATAAAAAACATCAAATTAGTAGAGCCTTTGAGTCCAGATATTGTTTATGCATTTTGTAGTGATACTCTTTTTAACTTAAGAATTAAAGAACAAATCAGAGAATGTGATTTATTATATCATGAGTCTACATTTTTAAAAAAAGATCAAAATTTCGCTGTCAAAACATTTCATTCTACAGCAGAGCAAGCTGCAATCATAGCAAAAAATTCAAATGTTAAAAAACTTATCTTAGGTCATTTTTCGTCTAGATATAATGACTTAGATTTGTTTCTAAATGAGGCTAAAAATATTTTTGAAAACTGTGAATTAGCAATTGAGAACAAGAGTTTTATTTTTTAATAATAAACATTAATTTAGAATATGTCAAAAGATTTAAGTGGATATAGAGACAAGTATCTTAAGGGTGAGTTAAATGAAAGTGATTTACCTGATAATCCTTTTGT
>JAQWJH010000044.1 GCA_029248455.1 Flavobacteriaceae bacterium | reverse complement strand
TTTATATATTACAGTTGAAATATATTTTAAACTAAAAGCTTCCAAAGAAAAAAGAATAAAGTGATGAATTAAAATTACAGATGTTAAGTATAAGAATTTTTGAGAAAAAGATGAATCTGAAATGTAATTTTTAATTAATTTAAGGCCTCGAGGATCAAAAAATCCTCCAAAAACAAAACTCATTATATATGATCTTAAAAAGGCCACTGTCAGACAAGCAACAGTATTTAAACCCAACGAATTAGAAAACAAGTCGAGAGTCAAACCAAAAGCGAAAGCTGTCATCATAAACGAGATTTTACTTAATTTTACAGGGTAGGTTAATATAAAAACTAAACAAATATAGGGGTCATAAATTCCAAAAAAATCAAATTTATTAAAAATCATAACTTGTGTTAGAACTAAAAAAATAAATCTTTTAAAGATCAATAAATAGATGTTTGTCATTATTTTTTTATGTTTTCAAATTCATTCTTATTTAAACTTTCTATAACGTAAACGTTATTTAAATTATTCATATCAGTATGTAATTTCACTTCGATATTCAAATAATTTTCCCTAAACTCAATATTAGTAATTTTAACTTGATTGGAAATATTGAATTTCATGACGGTATCATTAAATTTTTCTTGTTTCATTATTTCAGAAACAACTCCAATATTAATTCCCTCAGGAAATATCAATGACATACCCCCTGTAATTATTGAATCACCAATTTTTATATCAGCTGTTTCTGGAATATCGTTCAATAATAATTCTCTATTACTTAATCCGTTCCATTCTAATGTTCCGAAATGAGAAGTTCGCTTGACTTTTGCATTAATTTTTGATTCAGTATTCAATACTGACATTACAGAGGAATAGTTTTTCGATGTTCTGTTAATAATCCCTACTATCCCCGTTGAATTGATTACTCCCATCTCGTTTTTTAAGCCGTGTTTTATTCCCTTGTTAATAACTAGATTATTTTTAATGGTTGATAAGTTATTTGAAATGACTTTTGCATTATGGTATTGGAAAGCTACATTTTCAAGGGAATCAATAGAATTTTTTTCGATAAATTTCTCT
Organism: Flavobacteriaceae bacterium; assembly: GCA_029248455.1. Classification (GTDB taxonomy): domain Bacteria; phylum Bacteroidota; class Bacteroidia; order Flavobacteriales; family Flavobacteriaceae; genus MAG-121220-bin8. The sequence continues at coordinate 9,531 of JAQWJH010000044.1, read as the reverse complement.
AGCTGATTTTTTAAAATTAAATTTTCTTCAACTAAACTTGAATTAATTTTCTTTAACTGAAAATACCAATTTATATTTTCGAATACTTCATTAGTATAGTTTGTTATACCATTAGAAAAAATTATGAATTTAGATTTATGAAAATAATTTGAATTAAATATTAATGAGAGGGATAAGAACAGCAAAACAAAATAAACCACAACATCTTTTTTTCTTAAAATGAAATCAATCAATTGTTGCATGATATAAAAACTATTGCACTAAAACACTTTTATATCTTTCAATATTTTTAAGAGTAATACCTGTTCCTCTTACCACAGCCCTCAATGGATCTTCTGCAATAAAAACAGGTAAATCTGTTTTTTTAGAAAGCCTTTTGTCTAAACCTCTCAACATTGATCCGCCACCTGCTAAATAAATACCAGTGTTATAAATATCTGCAGCAAGTTCAGGGGGAGTTTGAGAAAGAGTTTCCATAACAGAATCTTCTATTCTTATAATTGATTTATCAAGAGCTTTAGCAATTTCTCTATATGAGATTAAAGCTTCTTTTGGTTTTCCAGTTAATAAATCTCTACCTTGAACAGACATATCTTCAGGGGGAGTTTCTAATTCTTCAGAAGCCGACCCAATATTAATTTTAATTTTTTCAGCTGTTCTTTCACCTACAAATAAATTATGTTGAGTTCTCATATAGTAAATTATATCTCCTGTAAAAACATCACCTGCTACTTTTACCGATTTATCACACACTATTCCAGAAAGAGCAATTACTGCAATCTCAGTTGTTCCTCCACCAATATCAACTACCATATTACCTTTTGGTTGCATTATATCAACTCCAATTCCAATAGCCGCCGCCATAGGTTCATGAATTAAATAAACTTCTTTTCCATTCACTCTTTCGGCAGATTCTTTTACAGCTCTCATTTCAACCTCGGTAATTCCTGAGGGAATACAAATTACCATTTTTAAAGCAGGAGTAAAAAATTTTTTATTTAATGCAGGAATACTTTTAATTAATAAACTCATCATTTGTTCAGACGCATTAAAATCTGCAATAACTCCATCTTTTAATGGTCTAATAGTTTTAATATTTTCGTGAGTTTTTCCTTGCATTAAATTAGCTTCTTTTCCAACAGCAATTATTTTTTCACTCTTTTTATCAATTGCTACAATGGAAGGGCTATCCACTACAACTTTGTCGTTATGAATGATTAGCGTGTTTGCAGTACCTAAGTCAATCGCAATAGATTCGGACCAAAAATCAAAAAATCCCATATTTAAAAAAAACTAAATTTAAAGTTAGTGAAATTAATGTTTAAAATGACGAGTTCCAGTCATTACCATTGAAATATTATTTTTATCACAATAGTCTATCGATAAGTTATCCTTTATTGACCCCCCAGGTTGAATTACTGAAACAATCCCTTGTTGATGAGCTATCTCAACACAATCTGGAAAAGGGAAAAAAGCATCACTAGCCATAACAGAATTTTTTAAACTAAAATTAAAATTTTTGGATTTTTCAATTGCTTGTTTAAGAGCATCTATTCTTGATGTTTGACCAGTACCAGAACTTATAAGTTGTTTATTTTTTGCAAGAACAATAGTATTTGATTTGGTATGCTTACAAATTTTTGAAGCAAAAATTAGATCTTCACACTCTAAATCAGATGGGTATTTTTTTGTAGCTATTGAAAAATCATTTAAGCTATCCGTTTTATTATCTTTATCTTGAACTAAAACCCCGTTTAAACAAGTTCTGGTGATTGTCTTTGATAAATCGCTTTTGTTTAATTGAAGTATGATTCTGTTTTTTTTACTTTTTAGTAAATTTAGAGCTTCTTTATTAAAATTGGGAGCAATAACTACTTCACAAAATAGTTTATTAATTTCATTAGCACTTTCATAATCAATTAAACTGTTAGTTATTAAAACTCCTCCAAAAGCTGAAACAGGATCACCTGCAAGAGCATCCTTGTATGCTGTCAGGACAGAACTCCTTGTAGCTAAACCACAAGCATTATTATGTTTTAATATTGCAAAGGTGGGAGAGTCGTCATTAAATTCGGAAATTAAATTAACTGCAGAATCAATATCTAAAAAATTATTATATGAAAGTTTTTTACCATTAAGCTGTTCAAATAACGCATCAAAATCTCCATAATAAAACCCTTTTTGATGAGGGTTTTCTCCATATCTTAAAATTCTCCCTTTTTTAAAACTACTCTTAAAAACTTTTGAATCTAAATTAAAATAGTTGAAAATGGCAGTATCGTAGTGAGACGATATGTTAAATGCTTTTGCAGCGAATTTTTTTCTCGTACTAATTTCAAATTTTCCTGAATTATGTTCTAATAAATCTAAAAACTCTATATAATCATCCCTTGAGGATATACACAGAACATCTTTAAAATTTTTAGCTGCAGCTCTGATTAATGAGATTCCACCAATATCAATTTTTTCTATAATATTTGTTTCGCTTTCTCCGGAATGTACTGTTTTTTCAAAGGGATATAAATCAACTATCACTAAATCAATATTCGGAATATTATAATTTTTAACTTCTTTTAAATCATTTTCATCATTTCTTCGGTTTAAAATACCTCCAAAAACTTTTGGATGAAGTGTTTTTACTCTTCCTCCTAAAATAGAAGGGTAATTGGTTACATCTTCAATTCTCGAAACAGGAATTCCATTTTTTTTTAAAAATGATTCAGTTCCACCAGTAGAAAAAATTTCCACTCCCAACGAATTAAGTTTTTTTGCAATAGCTTCAATTCCATTTTTATCATAAACAGAGATTAATGCGGATTTAATTTTTAACATTTTAAAGGAAAATTAATGAATTATAAATGTAGTTATTTAAATAAAAAAAGGTTTTTATTTATCAAAAAAATTTTTCAGAAATCATCTGATTAATTTTTTTTAAAAATCCTAAATCTTTAGATGAAAATTGTTTTAGGTTATTTGAATCAATATCAATTTGTCCAATATTATTTTCTTTTTTAAAAAGCGGAACAACAATTTCTGATTTAACATTTATGTTGCAAGATATGTAATTAGATTCTTTTGAAACATCATCAACTATAACAGAATTATCAGATAATGCAGATTGTCCACAAATACCTTTACCAAATGGAATTTTAGTGTGATTGGTCGGAACTCCCGAAAATGCTATTAAGTTTAATTCTTTTTTTTTATGATCGTGGAAATAAAATCCAACCCAGTCATATCCTTCAATATTTTTGTTTAAATAAAAGCATATTTTTCTTAAACATTCATCTAGATTGTCTATTTTCTTTATTTGTCTTTCAATACATTTAATTTCTTCTTTAAACATAAAAAAAAACTGCCCCTAAGGGCAGTTAAAATCATAATTATTTGATTTACATCATTCCTGGCATTCCTCCACCACCCATTGGCGGCATTTGCGCAGGAGAATATTCTTTAATATCTACAAGTGCACATTCTGTTGTTAAAATCATTCCAGCAACAGATGCGGCGTTTTCTAATGCAATTCTAGTTACCTTTTTAGGGTCAATAATTCCTTTTTTTAACAAGTCAACAAAAGTTTCAGATTTTGCATCATAACCAAAATTATTTTTTCCTTCAAGGACTTTAGCTACTACAACTGAACCTTCTCCTCCAGCATTTTCAACGATAGTTCTAAGTGGGGCTTCTATAGCTCTAGAGATAATTTGAATTCCTGTAACTTCGTCTAAATTTGAACTTGTAAGTTTTTCAAGGACTCCTCTTGTTCTTAAAAGAGCAACACCTCCACCAGCTACGATTCCTTCTTCTACCGCAGCTCTGGTAGCGTGCAACGCATCGTCAACACGATCTTTTTTCTCTTTCATTTCAACTTCAGACGCTGCACCTACATAAAGCACAGCCACTCCACCAGCTAGTTTAGCTAATCTTTCTTGTAATTTTTCTTTATCGTAATCAGAGGTTGTGGTTTCAATTTGAGCTTTGATTTGATTAACTCTTACAGAAATATTGTTTTTATCTCCAGACCCATTAACAACTGTTGTATTATCTTTATCAATAGTAACTCTTTCTGCAGAACCTAACATTTCAATTGTTGTATTTTCTAATGTGAACCCTCTATCTTCAGAGATAACTGTCCCGCCAGTCAAGATTGCTAAGTCTTCAAGCATTGCTTTTCTTCTGTCTCCAAAACCAGGAGCCTTAACAGCTGCAATTTTTAAAGATCCTCTTAATTTATTTACAACTAAAGTAGCTAATGCTTCTCCGTCAACATCTTCAGCAATTACAAGTAGAGGTTTACCAGTTTGAGCAACAGGTTCCAATACTGGCAAAAGGTCTTTCATAGCAGATATCTTTTTATCGTACAATAAAATGTAAGGAGATTCTAAATCTGCTTCCATTTTTTCAGAATTAGTAACAAAATAAGGTGATAAATATCCCCTGTCAAATTGCATACCTTCAACTACATCAACATAAGTGTCAGTTCCTTTAGCTTCTTCAACAGTAATAACTCCTTCTTTTCCTACTTTATCAAAAGCCTCTGTTATCAATTCACCTATGGCCTCGTCATTATTTGCAGAAATTGAAGCAATTTGTTTTATTTTTTCTGAGGAATTGCCAACAGTTTGAGCTTTTTTATTTAACTCATTTACAACCGCATCAACTGCTTTATCCACTCCTCTTTTTAAATCCATAGGATTTGCACCAGCTGTAACATTTTTCAAGCCTTCTTTTACAATAGCTTGAGCTAAGATTGTAGCAGTTGTAGTTCCATCACCAGCTAAATCGTTGGTTTTGGAAGCAACTTCTTTAACCATTTGAGCACCCATGTTTTCAAGTGCATCTTCAAGTTCAATTTCTTTTGCAACTGTAACACCATCTTTTGTTACTTGTGGACCTCCAAAGGATTTCCCAATAATTACGTTTCTTCCTTTTGGGCCTAATGTAACTTTCACTGCATTAGCTAGAGCGTCAACACCTTTTTTTAAACCTTCTCTAGCCTCTACATCAAATTGTATTTTTTTTGCCATTTTATTAATTTTAAATGTTTAAACAATAGCGAGAATATCACTTTCTCGCATGATTAAGTAATCGTTATTTTCTAATTTTAGTTCAGTTCCAGAATATTTACCATAAAGAACTGTATTGCCAACTTTGACTGTGACAGGATTTTCTTTTGTTCCAGGTCCAACAGCAACAACGATTCCTTTTTGGGGTTTTTCTTTTGCAGAATCTGGGATAATTATTCCAGATGCTGTTTTAGTTTCTGCTTCAAGAGGTTCGACTAGAACTCTGTCTGCAAGTGGTTTAATATTTAATTTGCTCATTTTGTTATTTTTTTATTTTGTGTTCATCAATCATGCCAAATAAGTTAAACTGACAAATAGATTAAAAAAGTGTGTCAATTAAATGACACCCTGACATTTTTTTATTCTTTTACTGGTATTTCAAGTGGAATTTCATCAGGGAGAGTTTCGGGAATTGAAGTTTCAATTTGATTTGGATCTAATAATTTTGAATCAGAACTTTCAGTTCCTTTTTCAATTGTCAAATTAGACAAAAGAATTAAAATCAACAGAAGGGATGCTAAAACCCACGTACTTTTATCTAGAAAATCAGTAGTTTTTTTAACTCCACCAATTTGTTGGGAGTCTCCACCAAAACTAGAGGATAAGCCACCACCCTTTGGGTTTTGAACCATAATTACCAAAACTAATAGAAATGAAACAAAAATTATTAGGGCTAAAAATATCGAAAAACTACTCATGATTATTTATATTTTTTAAACTATTTTTTATACTTTTTATTTGGTCTGCAAATAAACTGATTTTTTCTGGATATTTCAAACTAAGAATTTCATAGGCTTTTACAGCATCTTTAAATTTTTCTTGTTTTATATAAAGTTTTGCTAAAGTTTCGGTCATGTATTCTTTTTTGTTCAATTTGAATTCCTCGGCTAGATTTATATTACTATTATTGTGATTGTTCTTAATTTCAGGCTTAGATTTTAAAAAATTATCGATTAGTTGATTTTCAGATTCTAATTTATTTATCGGTTTTGTTTTTTTAAGCCAATCAATAAAAGAATTTTTACTTTTTTCAGAATCTTCAATAAAATCATTATTTTTTTCAGTAATGGAGTGTATAGAGCTGATATTTTCAAGTTCTATAATTTCTCTCAAAATTTCTCTATTTGTAGTGAAAATAGAACAGTCTTTTAATGAATTATTGAATCTAATACTGTTATGAACTTTTAACCCAATCAGCTCTATTATTCTGGCAGTTTGAAAATAGGGGTATTGCTTTATAATTTTACGAATAGCTAGTGTTTCGTCTAAACTAATTTTTTTAGGACTTACAACGAGCTTAGAAAACTTCTTTTTGTTGATTTCTACCATTTTGCTAAGGAGGCATTAAAAATATCTTGAGTAATTCTTTCAAATATTATTTCGTGAGCTTCAGATTTTACATTCAATAATTGTGTTTCGGCTGGATAATCAAAGTAAAAAGAAAATTTTCTTTCAAAATCATCTTCTTCTTTTTTTAAATTTATAAATCTAACGTTTACTGAAATGCTAAGTCTGTTTTGAGAAGCTGTTAATTCAGATGTTGCGGTCATAGGGCTAACTCTGTATTCAATAATTTCGCCTTCATAAACTAAATCCCCATCAATAGATACTAATTGTAAGTTGGTTTGATTTTGTAAAATATTTTGTAGTGATGTGGTAAAATCTCTATCAAGTCCTGGTTCAAAAATAGATCCCATTGTGTTGCCAGCATCATTTTCGAAAAAATTAACTTGAAATGTTTCAGTTCCCTCAGGAATTGAAGCACCAGTAAAGGAGTAACTGCCACAGCCAAAAACTGTTAGAATAATTAAAAAATGTAATATGGTATTTTTACTAAAGTTCAATGTCGTGTTGTTTAATTTTTCTATAAAGTGTTCTTTCAGAAATACCCAGTTCTTTTGCAGCAGCTTTTCTTTTGCCACCATTTCTTTCCAATGCTTTTATTATTAACTCCAACTCTTTGTCATGAATCGAAAGCGTTTCTTCTTCTCTGATTTCTTCGGCAAAATGATATTTATCATCACTCACTTCATGGCTTTTAAAGTCCACCTTTTTTTCGTTAATTTCAATTAGATCTGAAGAATTAGATGAGTTATTATATAATTTTTCTAAAGTATTTTTTTCTTCACTTTTATACTCTATACTACTTTCCTCGCTATTGAGGTGTTTTGTAATTTTTTTAAGATCATTTAAATCTTTTTTCATATCAAAAAGAATTTTATACAAAATTTCTCTTTCATTGGAAAAATCGCTTGAATCTTTGTTCTTATTTATAACAGCAGGAAGATTTGAACTCAGCTCAGGTAAGTATGATTGTAATAAAGAAACCGATACATTTCTTTTTTCTTCTAATACAGATAATTGTTCAGCAACATTTCTCAATTGTCTAACATTACCATTCCATGAATACATTGTTAATAATTTTTGAGCATTTTCATCTAATCTAATAGTCGGCATATTATACTTTTTAGCAAAATCTGAAGCAAATTTTCTAAACAATAAGTGAATGTCTTCTTTTCTATCTCTAAGGGAAGGAACTTTAATTTCAACAGTACTTAGTCTGTAGAAAAGGTCTTCCCTAAATTTTCCTTTTTGAATTGCTGAATCCATATTTAAATTTGTTGCTGCCACTATTCTAACATTTGTTTTGTGAACCTCAGAAGAACCAACTTTAATAAATTCACCATTTTCCAAAACCCTTAAAAGCCTAACTTGAGTGGTTAACGGTAACTCTCCAACTTCATCCAAAAAAATTGTTCCACCGTCAGCTACTTCAAAATAACCCTTTCTAGAGCTATTGGCACCTGTAAAGGCACCTTTTTCGTGACCAAACAACTCTGAATCAATGGTACCCTCAGGAATAGCCCCACAATTTACAGCAATATATTTATTGTGTTTTCTGTGAGATAATTGATGAATAATTTTCGGAAAACTCTCTTTACCAACCCCGCTTTCACCAGTTACTAGTACCGAAATATCAGTTGGCGAAACTCTTACGGCTTTTTCTATCGCCCTATTTAGAAAGTGGTCATTTCCAATAATTGTAAATCGTTGTTTAATTGTTTGAGTTGTTAATTCCATATTCAATTAATTAGATAAATTAATGGGCTCTCCAATTAGAGTTGCTGATGTACAGTCTTTAATGTACACGTTCACAAAATCACCAATTTGATAATTTTTTTTATCAAATACTACCACAGTGTTTTGTTCATTTCTACCACTCCATTGACTCTTTGATTTTTTTGATTCTTTTTCGATTAATACTTCAACAGTTTTACCAATAAAATTGGTTGTCCTAAAATTACTATGCTCTTGTTGCAGATTAACAATTTCTTGTAATCTATTTTTCTTTGTTAATTCACTAACATTGTCTTCAAATTTTTTTGCAGCCAAAGTACCCGGTCTCTCTGAATACTTAAACATATAACCAAAATCATATTTTATCTTTTTCATTAAATCAATTGTTTGCTGATGATCATTATCTGTTTCATTTGGAAAGCCAGCTATAATATCTTGAGATATTGAACATTCAGGAATAATCCCTCTGATTTCTTTGATTAAATTCAGGTATTGAGCTCTGGTGTGCTGCCTGTTCATGGCTTTTAAAATATTATTACTTCCAGATTGAACAGGAAGATGAATATGGTTACATATATTTTTATAATTAGACATGGTAATTATAACATCTAAACCCATATCTTGTGGATTCGATGTGGAAAACCTAATTCTTAATTTCGGAAAAGTTTCTGCTACTAATTTTAATAGTTTAGAAAAATTTATTGCAGTTTTTTTTCTAAGATCACTAATTTTTTTAAAATCTTTTTTTAATCCTCCACCATACCAAAGATAACTATCGACATTTTGCCCCAGTAAGGTAACCTCCTTAAAATTTTTATTTACTAATAATTTAATTTCATCCAAAATACTTTTTGGATCACGACTTCTCTCTCTTCCTCTTGTGAATGGAACAACACAGAATGTGCACATGTTGTCACATCCTCTTGTTATTGAAACAAAAGCTGTAACACCATTTGATGATAACCTTACTGGATTTATATCACCATAAGTTTCGTCTTTGGATAAAAGAACATTAACAGCGCTCCTTCCATCGTTGATCTCTTTAATTAAATTAGGAAGGTCTTTATAAGCATCAGGGCCAACTACTAAATCTACTATCCTCTCTTCATCTAAAAACTTGTTTTTCAAACGTTCTGCCATACATCCCAGAACACCAACTTTAAGATTTTTATTGGTTCTTTTTAGTTTATTAAAACCTTTTAATCTTTTTCTCACCGTTTGTTCAGCTTTTTCTCTAATGGAACAAGTGTTTAATAAAATTAAATCAGCATCATTAATATCTTTAGTAGGGTTATAACCCTGTTTTGTTACAATCGAGGCTACAACTTCACTATCTGCAAAATTCATTTGACAACCATAACTCTCTATATAGAATTTCTTACTTGTA
>JAQWJH010000043.1 GCA_029248455.1 Flavobacteriaceae bacterium | reverse complement strand
AGTAGCTCACGAAATTAAAAATCCACTGACTCCAATGAGACTTAGTATTCAAAGTTTTCAAAGAAATTTTGATAAAAATGACCCTAAATTCGATAGTAGATTAGACGAATTTTCGAAAACTTTAATTCAGCAAATTGACACAATGAGTACTATAGCCTCTGCATTTTCAAATTTTGCTGAAATGCCAGCACAGCAAGGCGAAAAAATTAATATTGTAGAAACGACGAAACTTGCTTTGAAAATATTTAAGGAAAATTACATTGTTTTTAGTTCAGAATTTAAAGATCTTCAAGTCAGAATTGATAGAACTCAAATGGTAAGAATAATCACTAACCTAATAAAAAACGCATTAGAGGCTTGCGAATTAATTAAGGAACCTAAAGTTCAAGTTACGATTGAGAAGAAAAAGAAAGAAGTTTTAATTAGCGTAATAGATAATGGGCAAGGAATTTCTAAAGAATTAAAAAATAAAATTTTTGAACCAAAATTTACCACAAAAACAAGCGGGATGGGCCTGGGATTAGGAATGGTTAAAAACCTCGTTCACTCATATAATGGAAGAATATCTATGAGCTCTAAAATTAATTCAGGAACAACATTTTCAATTACTTTTCCCCAAGCGATTAAAACTTGAGCATTTAGCAATAGTCGTTGTAAGCTTGCTTTAAATTTTCACTAATAACTTCTGCTGATCTTCCCTCAATATGATGCCTTTCTAGCATATGAACAAGTTCTCCTTCTTTAAATATGGCTATACATGGTGAAGATGGAGGAAAAGGAATCATCATTTCTCTTGCTTTATCGGTAGCTTCTTTGTCCACACCTGCAAAAACTGTCAATAATTCTGCGGGTACATTTTCATTATTTAAAGAATGTTTAACTCCAGGGCGAGCATTAGCAGCAGCACATCCACATACAGAATTTACTATTAAAACAGCACTTTTACTGTTAGATACACTTTCAGAAACTTCTTTTGATGTTGTTAAACTTTTAAAACCAATTGAGGTTAATTCTTCCTTCATTGGTTTCACAATTTCAGATGGATACATTTAAATTAATTTTGAGTAAATATAATATAAAGATCCTAAAAAGAATATGTTTATTTTTGAAGTTAAAATTTTTTTATGTCTAAATGGTTACTTGCTTTTTTAGGTTATACTTTTTTTAGATTTCCAGGAGCTGTCCTTGGCTATTTTTTGGGAAGTATATTTGATAATAGTAGTTTTAAAAGAACTAGAAAAAGAAATATATCCTCTCAAGATTTTGAATTAAACCTTTTAGCATTAGCATCTTTAGTAATTAAGGCTGATGGTAAAGTTTCTAAACAAGAATTAGATTATGTTAGAAATTATTTTGTTTCAGCTTATGGGAAAGAAAGGGCCAATACTACATTTAAAATATTTAATGATAACATTAATAAAAAAGGGATTTCGTCTTTGACTATTAGTAATTTGTTTAACTCTTTATTGAGATATGAAAGCAAATTACAGGTTATCCATTTTTTATTTGGAATAGCTAAAGCAGACGGAAATGTATCTGACGCCGAATTACAAAAACTTTTAGAACTTTCAAACTTATTAAAGCTTTCAATGTCTGATTTTGAGAGTATTAAAGCAATGTTTTTTGACCAAGTTGGCAGTGCATATAAAATATTGGAAATTGATAAATCAGTATCCGACTCTAAAGTCAAATCAGCTTACAGAGATTTAGCCAAAAAACACCACCCTGATAAGGTTCAACATCTAGGAAAAGCCTATGTAAAGGCTGCTCAAGAAAAATTTCAAAAAATTCAAAAAGCTTACGAAAGAATTAAATCTGAACGTGGATTTTAAATGGGCTTTTTGTAGATTTAAAAATTAAAATTTTCATGTACGATTTACTTTTTTATTTGGAACTTGGTTTATTTCATGTTTTAGATTGGAATGCTTATGATCACTTACTTTTTTTAGTTGTCCTAACAATTCCATTTTCATTAAAAGAGATTAAAACTGTATTTTGGATTGTCACCTTTTTTACTTTAGGTCATACGATTTCATTATTCATTTCAGTATACGGACTTTATGCTCCCCCAGAAAAAATAATAGAAATATTAATTCCAATAACAATAATTATTGCAGGAATTAATAATCTTTTAAAATCAAACGTTATACACTCTTTTGACTTTAATAGTTTTTTAATTTCAACATTATTTGGAATTGTTCATGGATTTGGTTTTGGCAATTTTTTTAACCAAATTTCATTTCCTTTAGAATCAAAAGTTAAACCCTTAATAGGTTTTGCTTTAGGCGTAGAAATTTCTCAATTAATTATTGTTGTTTGTATTTTATTTATTAATTGGGTTATTAATAAATTAATCCCCAACAAGCTGTCAAAGTATATAATTGTGGTATCTTCAATTATAATAGGCTTTGCTCTTAGTATGACAATAAATTTGCTGTAAATGAATAATAATAAACAAAAAAAATATGATATAGCATATATAAAAATGGCCCTTGAATGGGCAAAATTATCTTATTGTAAAAGAAGACAAGTTGGGGCATTAATTGTAAAAGATAGAATGATAATTTCTGATGGATATAATGGCACACCAACCGGGTTTGAGAATATTTGTGAAGATGATGAAAATTACACTAAATGGTATGTTCTTCATGCTGAAGCCAATGCAATAATGAAAGTAGCTGCTTCCACACAATCAAGTCAAGGAGCCACCTTATACATAACACTTTCGCCGTGTAAAGAATGCAGTAAGCTAATATTTCAATCGGGTATAAAAAGAGTTGTCTATTACAAAGCTTATAAAGACCTTTCAGGCGTAGAATTCTTAAAAAAAGCGGGAATAGAAATCACACACATTAAAGATATTTAATCTTTATTTTTTAGTTTTTTATCGATTTTTTGTGATTTATTAAGAATTAATAATAATACTATTGCAACCAAACAACCTAAAACACCAATTGCCGCAACTTTGCTATCACCATTTAAAGGATTTTGAAAGTCAAGTTGATAGATGTTTATTCCTAAAAGTATAATAGATAGTATTAAAAAAATATAATTTCTCATGTCTGTTAAAATAAATCCTGAATATTGGTTGTGAATAATTTTACCGCAATGGCTAAAAGTACAACTCCAAATACTTTTCTTGTTATTTGAATACCATTTTGTCCTATAAATTTTTCTATTTTTTTGGATGTTTTCAGGACCAAATAGATTAGTATAACATTAAAAATGATTGCTATAATAATATTCGGGGTTGAATATTCAGATTTGATTGAAAGTAATGTTGTTAGACTTCCTGGTCCAGCAATTAACGGAAAAGCTAATGGAAATACTGAGGCGGTCAAGTCAGTGTTTTCTTCATCTTTATACAATGTAATTCCCAATATCATTTCTAAGGCAATAAAAAATAAAACAAATGAACCTGCTACTGCAAATGAGTTTACATCAATTCCAATTAGGGATAAAATATTTTCACCAATAAATAGAAAAAAAATCATTATTATTCCGGCAATAATTGAAGCTTTCTCACTTTCAATATGGCCAACTTTTTTTCTTAAATCTATAATAATGGGAATATTTCCAACTATATCTATTACAGCAAAAAGTATCATAAAAGCCGCAAAAATTTCTTTAATATTGAAATCCATTTTTATAATTTTATTAAGTTGTAAAGATAATTTATATTAGATTAAATGAACCATTATTTATTATTTTCATTTTATGTTTAAAATTGGGAAAACTTTAGTTTCTGAAGAAATTATAGAAACGCATTTTCATTGTAATGTTGATGCTTGTAAAGGCGCATGTTGTATAGAGGGTAGCGGAGGAGCACCATTAATGGAGAATGAAGTTAAAATAATCGATAAAAATTATAAAAAAATAGCTCCTTATCTTTCTCAGGAAGCTAAAAATAAGATTAGTAAAGACGGTAAATATATTTTTGATAAAGAAGGAAAAATGGAAACCCCTTTGTTAGACGGAAAGGCTTGTGTTTATGTTCACTATAATTCAAACGGATTATTAGAGTGTGGTATTGAAAAAGCTTATAGTGAAGGTCATATAGAATTAAAAAAGCCATTATCTTGTCATTTGTATCCAATTAGAATTAAAGAGTATTCCAGTTTTACAGCTGTTAATTATCATAAATGGGAAATTTGCTCTAAGGCTTGTAGTTTTGGTGAAAATCATAAAAAACCATTATTTCAATTTGTTAAAGAAGCTTTGATTAGAAGGTTTGGAAATGGTTGGTTTATTGAACTTGAAAAAGTTGCAAAAGAATTAAAAAAATAGTTTAAAATTATAATCCTAGGCCATAATTTATAATCAAAAATTATAACTTATTAGTTTTCAATGACTTTGAAATATTCCTTAATAAAATACGAAATTTTTAATTAATCAAATTGTTAAGAACTAAGCACGTTTGTGAATAATTACTGCTTTTATTTTTAAAAACAATTTAGAATCTTTGTTGTAATCAATTACCCAAAAAAAACAACAAATTTTAAAATTTTTATTGTGTCAGCTGTTTTATCCATTTTAAAGAAAAAGAATTGTAGACAAAAAGTTGGATATAAATGGCATGATTTAATAGGAATTAGAAATAAAAAATACAACAGTATTTAAACCTTGTCCTGGTAATTTGTTTTTGTTACTAGGATTAGTTAAGCGGATATTGCAATAGATTTTTTGTTGAAAAAAAGTAGTTAGCTAGGCTTTAAAATAAGTAAATTTTCAAAGAAACTAGTTTGTTTTTTTATTAATGAGTGCTTGAAAAAAACAAGAGAATTAATGTTGAGAATTTTGTTAAAAACTTATAATGTGGCCATTTAAAACAGAAAAAATAAATTAGATATTTACTAATTCAGTATATAATTAAAAATAATTTTGAACCGTATGGAAATTGATGAAATAATTAAAAGAGACTTTAGTACCAAACCTTTTCTTTTAGATAAAATTACAGAAGCTATCTACAAAGCAATGGTTGCAGTTGAAGTTGGCACTCAAGAAAATGCACAAGACGTTGCTTTGTCAGTCTACAAAAAATTGCTAGATCGCAAAAACAAGCATCAGGAATACATTCCAACAATTGAAGAGGTTCAAGATATTGTAGAAACACAACTTATGGAAAGTATGTTTCCTGAAGTTGCAAAAGCATACATACTATACAGAAACAAAAGAAGTCAAAAAAGAGAGTCTGATATTTTTGAAAAACGTATCAATTTAAAGCCATACGAATACCCTCACTTATATGAATATGTTCCAGCTATAAGACATTCATACTGGATTCATTCTGAGTTTAATTTTACAAGCGATATTCAAGATTTTAAATCCCGTTTGTCTGAATCAGAAAGAAGTGCAATCAAAAACACCATGTTGGCAATTTCTCAAATTGAGGTGGCCGTAAAATCTTTTTGGGGAGATCTCTATCACAGAATTCCAAAACCAGAGATTGGTTCAGTAGGCTCAACTTTTGCAGAAAGTGAAGTCCGCCATGCGGATGCCTATTCCCATTTATTAGAAATACTTGGATTGAATTCAGAGTTTAAAGAGCTTAAAAAGAAACCAAGTATTATGAAAAGGGTTCGTTATTTAGAAACTGCTCTTAAAAATTCCAAAAGTGATGACAATAAAGAATACGCTGAAGCTATACTTTTATTTTCATTATTTATTGAGCACGTTTCTCTATTTTCCCAGTTTTTAATTATTATGGCTTTTAACAAGCATAAAAACATGTTAAAAGGGATATCCAATGTTGTAGAAGCAACATCAAAAGAAGAACAAATTCATGGCGATTTTGGTATTGATTTGATAAAAATTCTTAAAAAGGAACATCCAGAGTGGTTTAACTCAGAATATCATAAGAATATACAAAACTTGTGTAAAGAAGCTTTTGATGCAGAACAGGATGTTGTGGATTGGATTTTTGAAAATGGTGAGCTAGACTTCTTACCTAAAAAAGTAATAAATGAATTTTTAAAGAATAGATTTAACAATTCCCTTGAGAGTATTGGAATTGAAAAAGTCTTTGAGATTGATCAAAATTTAGTCTCAGAAACTGAATGGTTTGATGATGAGATTATAGGAACTAAACATGGAGATTTTTTTGTGAAAAGATCTATCAACTATAGTAAAAGAAGCCAAAGTATAACAAATGACGACCTATTTTAGAACATGCATACAAAAACAATTCCCGAACAAAAACAATCAAATTCATACTTAGATTTAACTCAAGCAAGAGAAGAATCTAATAAGAGAATGAATCTGAGTTCCGAAAAACCATTTGAATGGCTAAATGAAAATAGCAGAAAGTTTCTAGCTGCGGGATACATTGGCGAGGGGTTGTGTGCAGAAGAACGTATTGCTAACATTGCGAAAAGGGCAGAAGGAATTCTTCAAATGCCAGGCTTTGCAGAAAAATTTTATCATTACATGTCAGAGGGATATTATTCATTGGCATCTCCTGTTTGGTCAAACTTTGGTAAAGAACGAGGCTTGCCAATCAGCTGTTTTGGATCTCACATAGACGATGATATAGGTAATATTTTATATACTCAATCTGAGGTTGGAATGATGTCTAAATTGGGTGGAGGAACGTCTGGGTACTTTGGAAAGATTAGACATCGCGGAGCTGCAATAAAAAATAATGGAGAAGCCTCTGGAGCTGTACACATCATGAGATTGTTTGAATCAATGGTTGATGTGGTAAGCCAAGGTTCAGTAAGAAGAGGTCGTTTTTCTCCTTATTTACCAATTGATCACGCAGATATTATGGAATTCTTAGAAATAGGATCAGAAGGGAATCCTATTCAAGAGTTAACTCACGGAGTAACCGTAACTAATGATTGGATGCAAGATATGATTGATGGTGATGTTGAAAAAAGAACAGTTTGGGCTAAAGTATTACAGAGCCGCGGAGAAATGGGATATCCATATATTTTCTTTACAGATAATGCAAATAATGGTGCTGCTGATGTTTATAAAGATAAAGAGTTACCTATCTATGCAAGTAATCTGTGTACTGAAATAATGTTACCTTCTAATCACAATTGGTCTTTTGTTTGTGTTTTATCAAGTATTAATTTATTGCACTATGATAAATGGAAGGATACAGATGCCGTTGAAACTATGGTTTACTTCTTGGATGCTGTAATCACCGAATTTTTAGAAAAATTAGAGTCATATAAGAATTCTGATGACAGAGAAGATCGACAAACTTTTCTATTTATGGAAAGGGCGTATAATTTTGCAAAAGAAAATAGAGCGTTAGGGATGGGA
>JAQWJH010000019.1 GCA_029248455.1 Flavobacteriaceae bacterium | reverse complement strand
TCAAGATTTGATGGGTCGTTATTAGTTTTAGAAACCATAATTCCCATTAAATTATTTTCAGAATCAAATAGTTTTTCATCAATAAATCTTTCTTTAAACCAATCTTGTGTTATTTCGGCGCCAAGTCCTGCAGTTTCACCTATGTGATCAAAAACGACACCCTTAATTGTATTCAAGTCTTCCTTTAAAGAAATATAACCATAGATAGCATTCCAAAGTCCATTTCCTCTAATTGGTATGATATAATATTTGGAGTTTTCAATATTGGCTACATATAAAGGGAAATTTTGTTCTTCAGGTGATTTTTTTAATTCCAATGATAAAGTTATTTGACTAAAGGGATTAACAGAACTATTTATGGAACCGTCATTTTTTAATGCATATTGTTCCTCAATGTACTTATTAAATAGATCTTCCGCTTTATCACGATTAGTTATAATTCCAACAGTAGATAATATATTTTGCATTTTTTCTTTTCTAACATTTTCATTTTGTAAATCTTTAAGAGATTGTGAAGTAAATGCTAAAACACTGGCTACAACTAAAACCATTACAGCTGCAAATAAAAAAGTATATAAGTTTGAATCTCTGTTCATAAGTTAGGCAATATTTACAATTGGTTTATTAGATCTATTTAATCTTCTTTTTACATTGGACTCAATGACATAATGATCAATGGTTGGAGCGAAAACATTCATTAATAGAATAGCTAACATCACACCTTCAGGATATGCTGGATTAAACACTCTTATTAAAATACAAAACAAGCCAACTAGTAAACCATAAATCCATTTTCCTTTAACAGTTTGTGCCGCTGAAACTGGATCGGTAGCCATAAAAACTACTCCAAAAGCAAAACCACCAACCATTAAATGGCTTGTCCAACTAAAACTCATTAGTTCATTAACTCCCCACAGATTGAAAAGCATTCCCGTAATCGCAGCACCAATAACGCTACCCAACATTATCCTCCAACTTCCAACTCCCGTATAAATTAGAACTAACGCACCTATAAGAACCATTAATGTGGATGTCTCAGCAATAGAACCAGGAATTGATCCCATAAACATATCCATTGGTTGGTAGGGTAATGAGCTATCACCGGATGCCAACATACCAAGAATAGTTTCACCAGATACTCCGTCAACATTTGAAGCTTCAGAAACCCAAACTTGATTTCCAGACATATATGTTGGATAGGCAAAAAAAGCAAATGCTCTTGCCGTAAGGGCGGGATTTAAAATATTCATACCAGTACCACCAAAAGCCTCTTTACCAATAAACACAGCAAATGCAACAGATAAACCTACCATCCATAACGGAATATCAACGGGCATAATCATAGGAATTAATAAACCTGTTACTAAATAACCCTCATTAACCTCGTGACCTCTAAAAACTGCAAAAGCAAATTCAATAGCTAAACCAACTATGTATGATACAGCTATCATTGGAACAATTTTTGTTGATCCGTGTAACATAACATCAACAAAAGTGTAATCAACATTTAGTTGTGAAAAGTACTGATAACCTGTATTATAGATTCCATAAAATAATGCTGGCAGTAACGCTAGAATGACAGTAATCATTGTCCTTTTTAGATCAACGGCGTCGCGAATGTGGGCACCATGCTTAGTTGTATGATTTGGTACAAAAAGAAAGGTGTCTAAAGCATTGAAAGCCGGGGCAAATTTTTCCCATTTCTCACCTCTGTTAAACGGTTTTTTTAAATTGTCTATTGTATTTCTAATATTCATATAAAAATTTTATCCAACTTCGGAAATCATTAAATCAAGTCCTTTTCTAATAATGTATTGAGCTTCAATTTTTGAAGAGGATGAGTAATCAATTAAAGAAAAGTCTTCTGGTGCCACTTCATAGATACCTAAACTTTCCATTTTTTCTATATTACCTGCCATACACTCTTTTAATAATTGCATTGGTAATATATCCATTGGAAAAACTTTTTCCATTTCACCTGTAACAACAAGAGCTCTTTCCTCACCATTTAAGTTTGTATCTAGATCATACTTTTTATTGGGAAATAACCAAGAAAAAGATGTTTTATAAATACTTGGCACTTTATTATTAACAAAAGGAACCCAGCCAAACATTCTGTAGTGATTTCCCTCTCTTAAAACTGATAGTGTATTATTGTAAAATCCTAAATAATTATCTGACTCTACCTTGTACCCCGTCAAAACATCACCATTAATAAATCTTAAGTTATCGTTTTGGTTAATACCTGCATCTTTGATGATTTCACATAATTCAGATCCAGCTATAGTTTTGTAATATTTTGGATTTTTAACAGGCGGCCCAGAGACAGCTAAAGTTCTCAAAGGGTTATAACTTCCTGTCATAAAATATCTTCCAATATTTGCAACATCTTCAGCGCCTAATGTCCAAACTTTTTCACCTGAATTTATAGGATCAATATGATGAATTTGTACTCCAACATTACCTGCTGGATGAGGGCCATTAAAAGTATGGATTTTTACATTTTCTATATCATTTAAAAAAGATTTATTATTTTTTTCAATTCCAATATTAAGATCTCCTGAAAATAATTTTGATAAAATTTTAACACCATGCTTAAATTCTTCTTTTTGATCATCTAAAATTATTTGAAAATCAGCAGAAATTGGAGCAGAATTAAATGTAGAAATAAAAATTGATTTAGGGCTGTCAGATGGATTTGCTATAATATCGTATGGTCTTTGCTTAATAAAAGGCCAACAACCTGAACTTAACAATAGGTTTTTAACTTGTTCACTGCTTAAATTTTTATAATCAATTGCTTTTTTAGAACTTCTTTCATTATCTCCAATTGATTCAATAATAATTTCTATAATTTTTCGTTTGGCTCCTCTAATGATTTCTTTTACAACACCATTAACTGGTGAACAAAATTTAATTCTTTCATCTTTTTTTGAAAAAAAGACAACATCACCCTGACTAATTTTTTGACCAATTTTAACAACCATCTTTGGTATAATTAAATGGAAATTTGAAGGATTTATAGAAATAGTTTTGGGTGTAGCAGCTCTTTTTATAATGTTTTGAGCAGCACCCTTGAGGTTAATGGTTAAACCATTTTTAATCTTAATGTCGTAGGACATATTTTTATCAATGTAAAATCGATGCAAATTTATTAATTAAAACCAAAAAGTAAAAGTGGAATTAGAAATAATTTAAAAGTAAATTTTTATTTATACTTATTCTAAATAAGGCGCAATATATATACCAATATTTGTGATATATTTATAATGTATATGTGTCTAAATTTTACAATTTATATTAAAATAATATTAGTTTTTTATTTTAATATTTGCTTCTCTCAATCTTCCAATATTCCAAAAAATATCAAAACTATTATACTTAAAAACTCCAAATCAGTAGCGCCATATATAAATTTAGAGGATAGTATTGAATTAAGTTTTGATGATTTAGAGGCTGATGAAAAAAGTTATTATTTTCAAGTGAATCATTTCGACTATACTTGGAATCCTTCAAAACTAAATAAAGCTGAATTTTTAAATGGTTTTGATGATTTAAGAATTAAAAATTATTATAATTCGTTCAATACTCTCCAACCCTACACTAATTACAATTTAAAAATTCCCAACGAAGAGCTAAATTTTAAAATTTCAGGTAATTATTCTTTAAGTATTCACTTAGCTAACGGAAATAAAGTTTTTGAAAAAAAATTTTCAATATTTAAAGACGAAATACCAATACAAATATCAATTTCAAAATCAAATTCAATAAAAAACATAAACACCGATCAAAGAATAAAGGTTGTTGTGAATTGCAATAACTGTACTAATATTTATAGTAATTCGTCAAAATTAAAACTTGTAATAATTAAAAACAATAACTGGCTAAGTTCGATTGTTGTAAACAAACCGAAATATATTCTTTCAAATAAATTAATTTATGAAGACATTTTTTTTGATGGAGGAAATGAATTTTTTCATTTTGATAATTCTAATATTTATAACACTAACTTAAGGATTTACAGATCAACCCTAAATAACCTATACAATAACTTTTTAACTACTGACAAAGAAAGAACTAAAAAAATTTATGAATATAATCCTGATATTAACGGAGAATTTGTTGTTGCCTCAAATAATAATTCTGACTCAAACATTGAAAACGATTATGCAAGAGTATTTTTTAATTTAAGATCAGATAGATTTGATTCCGACAGAACCGTGTATATAATTGGAAGATTTAATGATTTTATGATTAATGAAAATTATAAACTTTCCTATAATCAATCCACAAAAACTTACGAGGGATCTTTTTTATTTAAACAAGGTTTTTATAATTATAAATATGCATTTACACACAAAAACAATTTAAATCAAATCAAATATTTTTATGGAAATTATTGGCAGACAGAAAATAGCTACAGAGTTTTACTTTATCAAAAAAAAATAAATGATAAATACTATAAAATTATTGGATCCTCTGAACTAAGTTCTATAAACATAAAAAATTAACTACAGCACATTCTTTTTGAAACATTAAATTAATATATTCGCCTATAATACACCGTCATGATTAATCACATAACTAAAGGAATAAAAGTTTCTGTAAAAACATTATACGATGGTTCATATTTTAAAAATTACAAGCTTCATTTTTCTTTTAATTACGTAATAAAAATTACAAATTACAGTAAAAATAGTGTTCAATTGAAATCACGGCATTGGAGAATATATGATTCATTGAACGCAAATATAATAATTGATGGAGAAGGTGTAATTGGTGAAAAACCTTTAATAAGCCCTGGTGAAACATTCGAATACTCCTCTGGGTGCTTAATTTCATCACCTGTTGGAGCCATGAGAGGTTTTTACAACATGATTGATGTTAATACTGGTCAAAAGTTCAGAGCGTACATACCTACCTTTAAGCTGAATGCTCCTCAAGCATTAAATTAAATTTTAATTTATAAAAATTATTATGAAAGAAAATATATTTCAAGTTCCAGATCGTGTCAATGAGCCTGTTAAAAATTATTTAAAAGGATCAGAAGAAAGAAAGAATGTTTCCGAAACTTATCATTCTATGTTTTCTTCAAAAATTAACATTCCATTATATATAGGGGAAGAAGAAATACATACTAAAGAAACTAAGGATATTAATCCTCCTCACGATAAAAATAAAATTGTTGGAACCTTTTCTGTATGTAATTCTAATCATGTCGAAAATGCAATTAATAATTGTTTAGAGATTAAAGATAGTTGGACTAATACACCCTGGAAACAAAGAGCAGCTATATTTTTAAAAGCAGCAGAACTAATTGCCGGACATTATAGAGCAAAAATAAATGCTGCCACTATGATAGGTCAATCAAAAAATATTTTTCAGGCTGAAATTGATGCTGCATGTGAATTTGTGGATTTTTTGAAATTCAACATTATTTATATGTCTGAAATATACAACGAACAACCTCTAACAGTTGGAAATGTTTCTAACAGACTAGAGTACCGTCCTTTAGAGGGGTTTGTTTATGCTATAACTCCTTTTAATTTCACAGCAATAGGAGGAAATTTATGTGCTAGTGCAGCATTAATGGGTAATGTTGTTTTATGGAAACCTAGTGACCATCAAATTTACTCTGCAAAAGTTATAATGGACGTTTTTAATGAAGCTGGATTACCTAAGGGAGTTATTAATATGATTACTGGGGATCCTGAAATGATTACAAATATTGCTTTAGAAAATTTTAATTTATCTGGAATCCATTTTACTGGATCAACCCATGTTTTTAAAGAGATTTGGTCAAAAGTAGGAGCAAATATTTCTAAATACAAGGACTACCCTAGAATAGTTGGAGAAACTGGTGGTAAAGATTTTATTGTGAGCCACCCATCTGCTGATTCATTGGTAGTCTCAACTGCAATCGTCAGAGGAGCTTTTGAATATCAAGGGCAAAAATGTTCAGCAGCTTCTAGAGTATATATTCCTGAATCTAAATCAACACAAATTTTTGAAAATTTAAAAAATCAAGTTAGTACTATAAAAATGGGGTCTCCTATTGATTTTGAAAATTTTATGACGGCTGTTATTCATCAACGTTCTTACAACAAAATTGTCAGTTATATTGAAAAAGCTAAAAATGATGAGGATTCAAAAATTTTAATTGGTGGGGATTATGATGATTCAAAAGGCTATTTTATTTCTCCAACAATTATTATCACTACTAACCCTAAATGTGCGACTATGACACAGGAAATATTTGGACCAGTTGTTACTATATATGTATATCCAGATCATGAATGGAAAAAAACACTTCAATTAGTAGATCAAACATCCGAGTATGCTTTGACTGGTGCTTTTATTTCAAATGAAAAAGAAACGATTGATTATGCCTTAAAGCACTTGAGGTATAGTGCAGGTAATTTTTATATAAATGACAAACCATCAGGAGCTGTAGTAGGTCAACAACCCTTTGGGGGTTCCAGGGCTTCGGGAACTAATGATAAAGCAGGTTCAAAACTAAATTTATTGAGATGGGTATCGCCAAGACTAATAAAAGAAAATTTTAATCCGCCAACTGATTATCCTTACCCTTACATGACATAGGCAAGTAAACTATTTTTTTTGTCTCAAAAAACACATCACTGAAATGGTTGCTAATATCAAATACTTTTATATTATCAATGTCTTTCAATTCATTTACCAAATCACCACCTTTTAGGTATAAAATTCCATTTTTTAATGAATTTTTACTGTTTGATGAGATTTTTCCATCAACTATTTTAATAAAATCAGTCATATTAGTAACAGCCCTACTCACAACAAAATCATATTGCTGATCGACATTCTCTGATCTAATTTTTTCAGCTAATACATTTTTAAGACCAAGTTTCTTTGTTATTTCAGAAACTACTTTAATTTTTTTTCCAATTGAATCAGTTAGATGAAATAAAACTTTAGGAAACATAATTGCTAAAGGAATTCCTGGAAACCCCCCTCCCGTGCCAACATCAAGAACTTTAGTGCTTGGCACAAACTTGATGATTTTTGAAATACTTAAAGAATGTAAGACATGTCTCGTGTTTAATTCGGAAATATCTTTTCTTGAAATAACATTTATTTTATTATTCCAACTTTCATAGAGTTTTGCTAGACTTTCAAACTGTTGAAATTGAACTTTCGACAAGTCAGGAAAATTGGATTTAATGATGTTCAAAACTTTTATTTATTTGTTTAAAATTACATGAATATTTTTATCAAAATAAATATCTTTAATATTATTCTTAATACATAATTAATGAAAACCAATATCATTAAATTCTCAAGAAAAGATTCAAAAAAATTTTTTAAAACTTTAAACATAAGAGTTAATAATTATTTTAAAGAACAAAATATCACTAAAAAAGGTAACTGGAAGATATGGTTAAAAACATTTGTAATGTTTTACTTATTAATAACGCCATATGTTTTAATATCTATAATGACAATTCCCACCTGGATTCAAATATCACTTTCAGTTATTATGGGCATTGGTTTAGCAGGTGTTGGAATGAACGTTATGCATGATGGAAATCATGGTTCTTTTTCGAACAAAAAATGGATAAATAAAATAATGGGAGGCAGTATTTATTTGTTAGCTGGGAATAGATATAACTGGCAAGTACAACACAATGTTTTACATCACTCTTATACTAATATTCATGGCCATGACGAAGATTTAGAAGCTGGAAGAATAATAAGATTTTCGAAACACTCTGAATGGAGATGGTATCATAAATTTCAACATTACTACTCAGTTCTACTTTATGGTTTATTAACAATAAATTGGGCAATCACCACAGATTTTATACAAATGAAAAGATACATGAAAAAAAAACTTTCGCATGGTAAGTTTCCTAATCCATTTATAAACTGGACAAAATTATTAGTTTCCAAAATACTATATTTTTTGTTCTGGATTTTTATTCCAATTTTTATTTTCAACCTTGTTTGGTGGAAAGTATTATTTTCATTTTTGGTAATGCACTACACAGCTGGACTAATCTTAAGTTTAGTTTTTCAATTAGCTCATATAATGGACGAGGCAGAAATGCCATTACCTGATTCACAAGGAAATATAAAAAATAGTTGGGCAATTCATCAATTAAAAACAACCGTTAATTTTGCTTCCAACAATAAATTACTTAATTGGTTTACGGGAGGATTAAATCACCAAGTAGAACATCATATTTTTCCCAACATATCACATGTACATTATAATAAAATTGCTAAAATCGTTAAAAAAACCACTGTTGAATTTAACCTTCCTTATAATGAATTTAATACATTTTTAGATGCAATAATTGCACACTTTCGATTTCTAAAAATTATGGGTGAGAAGCCTAAAACAACTAATTAATAAAACATGACAAACAAGCTTTCTAACAGAATTAAAAATTTACCTGTTTCTGCAACATTAGCCATGGCTGCAAAAGCAAGAGAATTAAAAGAAAATGGCATTGATATTATAGGCTTAAGTCTAGGGGAGCCTGATTTTAATACACCTGATTTTATAAAAAATGCTGCAATCAAAGCAATTGAAGATAATTATAATTCATATACACCTGTTGACGGGTACTTAGATTTAAAAAAATCTATATGTAAAAAATTTAAACGCGATAATGGCCTTAATTATAATGCCAATCAAATTGTTGTGTCCACAGGTGCGAAGCAGTCAATAGCTAATACCATCCAAGTTTTGATAAATCCTGGAGATGATGTCTTATTAGTAGCGCCCTATTGGGTTAGTTACTCTGCTATTGTAACTTTAGCAGAGGGTA
>JAQWJH010000119.1 GCA_029248455.1 Flavobacteriaceae bacterium | reverse complement strand
TAGAACTTCTTTCAAACAACAATTTGGTTGTCTGCCATCAAAATACAAAAGCTCTAAAGTAGATACAATTAATCAAAATATTTAAACTACAGGCTAGTTAATCTTTTGGTTTTATAAAAAGTAATTCTCTTTTTACTCTTAAAAAAGTCTCATTTGGTTAATATCCCCCCCTTTATTGACTTATACACCAACCTTATTTTTTTTTATTAACTTTAAATTTGAGTAAACAATAATTAAACTAACATTTATGAAAAAATTAAATCTTTTAACAATCCTATCTTTTTTAGGTTTAGGAATTGGGTCGCTTTTTGCCCAACAAACGGTAACAGGTACAGTAACAGCGAGCGGTATTCCACTTCCTGGTGTTTCTGTTGTTGAGCAAGGCACGGTAAATGGAGTTACCTCAGATTTTGATGGTAATTTCTCTATTACTTTAAAAAATGATAACTCTCAATTGGTTTTTAGTTACATCGGGTACCTAACACAAACAGTTGGTGCTTCAGCCACTATGAATGTTGTTATGAATGAGGATGTCGCTCAGTTAGAAGAGGTAGTTGTAACTGGATACGGATCTACATCCAAAAAATCTTTAACGGGATCGATTGGAACTATTGCTTCTGAAAGTTTAACTCAAAAACCTGCTGCAAACACGACACAGCTTTTAGTAGGGCAAGTTGCTGGTTTATCATCTAGAAGTATTGGAGGACTTCCTGGATATAATCAAGCAAATTTAAGTATTAGAAATTTTGGTTCAGCTCTTGTTTTAGTGGATGGTGTAGAGACTTTTATAGGGCAAATTGATCCTAATGATATTCAATCTATTTCCGTTCTTAAAGATGCTTCTGCTTCAGTTTATGGAGCAAGAGCTGGTAATGGGGTTATTCTAATTACCAGTAAAAGAGGATCTGATGACGCTCAAGGTGCTAAATTTACTTATCACGGTACAACTAGTTGGGAATCTTTAATCACAATGCCAAAAACTGTTAATGCTCATCAGTTTGCAGAATTAATGGAGGAAAATGGTCTAGGAGCTGAAAATGAGATGCCAGAATACTTAGATTATGACACAACTAGAAAAAGAGTATTTAACAGAATCACAGGAGAAGATTTTGATGGTGTGGATTGGTATAGAACAATTTATAAAGATGCGAATGCTCAAAAACAACATAACTTAAGTGCCAGAGGAAGAAGTGAAAAAATTGGTTACTTTGTTTCACTTGGTTTTACTGATACCGAAAGTGCATTTAGAGATGCTGACTATACGCAACAGAGATACAATGTTAGATCTAATTTAGATGCGAAATTTAACGAAAATTTGAGTGCTCAATTTGATTTTAGTTACCGTCAAACAACATTAGATAGAGCAAATGTTAATATTTCAGAGATGTATAATAGACTAGGAACAGGTAAACCAACAAACTTACCTCTTTTTCCTGATCAGTCTTATGCTTCTCAAACTGGAGCAGCCACACCTTATTCTCCAATTTACATGCTTAGAAAAGACTTCTCAGGAACTCGATTAGATCGTGCTAATAACTTGCAAGCTAGACTTAGTTTATCTTATAACGTTCCGTTTATTAATGGTTTGACTGCAACTGCAAGTTTAAATATGGAAACTCAAACTGAGTGGAAGAAACAAGTCAGTAGAAAATATAATATGTATACTTATGATCCTTTACAGGAGGATCCTTACGTATTTTTTGGGACTCATTTAAGAGATTTTATTTCTGTTAATTCTGATCGTGATATGGAATTACTTCCAAGGCTTACTTTAAATTATGAAACTGAATTTGATAACAGTGAATTAAAAGCAACTTTTGTAGCTGAATCGACATCATTTGAAAGAGATTATTTAATGGGTTCTAGAACCGATCCATTATCTTTTGAGGCACCGTATTTAAATTATTCATCGGCTGCAGAGAAAGATAATGCTGAAATCTTTTCTCAATCTGCAAGACAAAGTTACGTTGGTAGGGTTAATTATAATATAGCTGATACATATTTCATTGAAGCGACTATGAGAGCAGATGCTACTGCAAGATATTCTGTTGAAGGTAGATGGGGTTACTTTCCTAGTGTTAGTTTTGGATGGAGAATTTCTGAAGAAGCTTTCATGAAAGACAATTCTGCATGGAATAACCTAAAGCTAAGAATGTCTTACGGTACAATGGGTAATGATGGTGTTTCAAATTTTGATTTTTTAACTGGTTATAATATTTCTGGAGGATTTTATATGTTTGGAGGAAATCCTTACCCAATTATATCTTCCGCTGGACTAGCCAATGCGCTAATTACTTGGGAAACTATGAAAATAGCTAATGTTGGAATCGATGGAACTTTATGGGACGGAGGTTTAGGATTTGAACTGGATGTGTTCTACAGATTAAGAGAAGATATTTTAGCTCTTCCTGACTCTGACATTCCTTTTCACTTTGGAGCAAGTCTTCCTAGAACTAACCTAAATTCTAGAGATAATAGAGGATTTGATTTAATGTTGAAACACAGAGGGAAAATTGGAAATGTTTCTTACAATATTAATCCTATGATTTCTTATTCCAGAGGAAAGTATGTTAAATGGGAGGAGAATATTCTTCCAGAGACTGGTGATGATGCTGCTGCAAATGCAGAGTACAACAGAAGGTACGTACTTACTGGAAATTGGGATGATCGTCAATGGGGATATCAAACAAATGGGTTCTTTACTTCACAAAGTCAGATTGACAACCATCCAGTGGATATCGATGGAGCTGGTAATCAAACAATGATTGTTGGAAATTTAATCAAAATAGATCAAAATGGAGACGGACTAATTGATTGGAGAGACCAAGTGGTAGTTGGTCAAGGTGGATTGCCTAAGTGGAACTACAGTACAAATATGAACTTCAAATATAAAAATTGGAACCTTGATATGTTATGGCAAGGAGCTGAAGGTTATACTATTACTTTTGGTGGTAGTGCAGGCCCATGGTCTCATTCAGGTCACCAAAGTGTTGCAAAAACTTTTGCTTATGAAAACAGATCAACTTATGATGCTAATGGTGATATTGATATATTAAGAAAATTCCCACCTGTATTTACAACTGGAGGAGCACCTCAAATTGACCAGGCTTCTAGTGATTTTAATAAAGTAGATGCTATGTACCTAAGACTTAAAACTGTAAGTTTAAGTTATGACCTTAATAAAAAGTTTGTTGATCAATTAGGATTGACAAGTGTTCAGCTTTATTTAGCTGGATCAAATCTATTAACATTTGATAATCTAGGTGTTTACTCTGGAAGTTATGATCCTGAAATAGTTTCAGGAACTGATGGAGGAAATATTGATAGAGCATATCCAAATGTTAAATCAGTGACAACTGGAATTAAAATTGGATTTTAAATTAAACCTTTTAATATAATATGAATCAAATAACAAATAAACTTTAAAACAATGAAAAACTTATCTTACTTATTAATTTTCTTTCTAGCAATTGGATGTGCGGATTTAGACCTTTCGCCAACAGATATGATTGCTGAGGATGCTGTAAAAAAAGATCCCAAATTAGTGGAAGCTTTTTTAACAAAAATTTATGCTAACGCAAATTTCGAACCTAATGAAGGCGTCGGATTTCCTAATCAAGACAGGTTAACTGATGGGGTAGTTGGAGGAGAATATACGCTAATGGCACCATGGCAAAATGGTATTAAAGCCTCGTATAGTATTCCAACTGCATCTGGAGGTCACTCCAGATTAATTAAATGGCAATATGGAAACATTAGATCTTGTAATGAAGTTATTGAGATTTTAAATAATGCAACTTTTGATCCTGCTATTGTGAAAACACAAATAGGAGAGGCAAAGTTTTTAAGAGCCTTTATGTATTTAGAAATGGCAAAAAGGTTCGGAGGGCTACCTCTTGAGCTAACACCTAAATCTGTTGATTCATCAACTGAAGAGCTTATGATTCCTAGAAATACTTTGCAAGAAACTTTTGACCAAATTATTTCCGATTTAGATGCTGCAGCAGCAGATTTACCTGGAACTGCTATATACGGAAAGGCTACTAAATGGGCTGCTTTGGGATTAAAAAGTAGAGCGGCACTATACGCTGCAAGAATAGCAAAATACCACCCCCAGTCTACAGACGGATTAACATCAATTCCAGCTGGTTCGGCAACTAGTTATTATACTGCCGCACTTGGTGCAGCAAACGCTGTTATTGATGGTGGAAAACACCCATTATACAAAGGGGGAGCAAATATGGTTGAACGATTTGAAAAATTATTTTATGAAGATGAAAATTCTGAAATTATTTTTGCTGAAGCTTATAGTTTAACTCTTGGAAAAACTCATAGTTTCTCTATTTATTGCCTGCCTGATGGATTTAAATCTGGATGGGGATCCAATATCCATATGTATACAGCTTCTGATGCCAGATTTGAGTATCAAGATGGCTCACCAGGAGATAAGCATCATGCTAAGTTTAATAATAAAACTTGGTTTGATATAGAAGAGGTTATTTACAAAAAAGACCCAAGATACTTAGCTACGCTTTTTACACCTGAAGAAATATTTCAAGGTAGAGAAGTGTGGTTCCATGACAATACTGTTGGCAGTGGTACAATAAAAGGAAGAGCTGGAAATGCTGTTCCTAAAAGAGCACCAGGTAGAAATAGAAATAGAGGAGGAAGATTGGTTCAAAAAAGAACTAAT
>JAQWJH010000116.1 GCA_029248455.1 Flavobacteriaceae bacterium | reverse complement strand
TTCTATTAAAAAATTTAAACCCAAAAGTAGGAAATTCGAAGTGGCAAAGATGCTATTTTTTATCTTATTGAACAAGAATTTAGAGTCTCCACCTGTTAAAATTATCTTAATTTCTTTATTGTCACTTTTATATTGACTAATTGAATGATTAAGTTCTCCTATTATTCCGTTAATAACACCCGAGTGAATTGATTCTTCTGTATTTTTTCCTATTAAATAATTTGCATCTTTTGGTTCGAGCAATGGAAGATTTGAGGTGAAAGTATTGAGAGATTTATACCTCATTTTTAGTCCAGGAGAAATAGCTCCACCAACATATTCTTTATTACTTTTTATTAAATCATAGGTGATACAAGAACCTAAGTCAATAATTAATACATTTTCATTTGGATATTGTATTAAAGCTGACGTTATTAGAGCTACGCGATCATCGCCTAATGTTTTTTTAGTTTTGTATTTATTAATAAAAGGAACATTTAAATCAGTATTAAATTTTATTAATTTTGTCTTTGAATTTAATAGATTAATTAACCTCTTGTTGGGATTTGAAACGTTAGATACTATTGAACATGAAACATCATTTGTTTCTAATAAGTTTTTAATATTATTATAATAATCAACTTCAAAATTATATTTCTTAACAAGTTTGTTGTTTTTAAACAGACCTGCTTTTAAAAGTGAATTGCCAATATCCAATACTACATTCAAAACTTGAAAAATTTAAGATAAAAATACAGAAGATTTTTTACATGATTTTTTGCTGCTCTAATAAAACAGATTATATTTGCTCTGCAAAAAAAACTAACTATGGTACCTTAGCTCAGTTGGTAGAGCAAAGGACTGAAAATCCTTGTGTCCGCAGTTCGATTCTGCGAGGTACCACATCAAAGTCCCAATTATAAAATTTAATTGGGGCTTTTTTTATGTTAAGAGATTGCCATCATCATCCCAAACAGCAGTTTCATTTCTTTTAGATTGATCAACACATTTATCAATCCATCCTTTTTCATAAGATAAACCATATTGATCTAAAACATCTTTGGGAACGCCATCCCATACATTGGGTGTATTACCAACATAACCCAATTCTTTAATCCCTACTTTAGAAGTATAGTAACCTGTCATAGTTAGATTTCTCATCAAACTAAACCATTGCACTTCTTCTTTTTGTTCAGTGCTAGATAAATCTGGGTCTGGATATGCCAATTCATCAAGAAATTCTTTTTGTTGATTTTCATTACAATCAGTGAAAGACTTTGAATAATTCTTAATTGAAAATTGATTTAAAAGAGACAAACCATTTTTAATAGTTGTTTCATAACTTGGAATGTCCTTTGCCATAAACTCTATTAGCTCTGGAACTTCTGCATCAATAATAGATCCAAATTCATTAGGCGGTAAAATTAAATTACATAATTGTGTAATTGTTTTCATTTCTTTTTTACTAAAACATTGAATAGAAAAAAGCTTTTTATCATAAGTTTTTTCTTTTTCAGTTCTACCATATTGAAATTTAGAGATAGTTTTTTTTATCTCCTCGCTGCTTACTCCGTTAACACAACTTTCAAAAAGAACTCCAACTCCAATGGAGCCTAACATAATTGATTTTATACTATCTCTTCTATCCATTTGAATTAAAAATTTTGTTTTTTGAACTGGTCTATAATATAATCTGAGCTCCTCCAAGCTAGGGCCATAATTGTCCAAGTCGGATTTTTATCTGCTTGAGAGACAAACGGTCCAGCGTCAACAACAAACACGTTGGAAACATCATGAAGTTGTTCAAACTCATTAACAACTGAAGTTTTAGAGTCATTACCCATTCTAGTTGTACCAACTTCATGAATAATTTCACCAGGTTTAGTTAATCCAAAATTAGAGCTTTTGTCAGCCTTATTTCCCAAAGCTATTGCTCCCATATTATGTATAACCTCTTCAAAAGTATTTTGCATGTGTTCCGCTTGCTTAACTTCGTGCTCTGTCCATTTATAATTGAATCTTAAGGTAGGGACACCATACTCATCAACTTGATTAGGGTCAATTTCACAATAATTACTTTTCATAGCAATTGACTCACCTCTGCCATCCATTCCGATTAACGATCCATAGTATTTTCGCATGTCTTTTCTCAACACATCACCATATCCTCCAACTGGGATTCCAAAGAATTTATTAAAAGCATTGACATTAAAACCTGTCCCATAGGATGGAGCGCCCATGCCACCCCAAACTTCAATATGATAGCCTCTGGGAAAATTAAGCTTTTTATTGTCCAACCACCACGGGGAATATACATGCATTCCACCAACACCATCTTCATTATAAATTTTCCTATCCATCAATTCAGGAATAAATGCCATTCTTCCTCCGCCAGTTGAGTCATGTAAATACTTTCCAACAATATCACTACTGTTTCCTAAACCATTGGGGTGTTGTTTGCTTTTTGAGTTTAATAATATTCTAGCAGAACTACATGCTGACGCTGCGAGAACTACTACTTTTCCTTTTAGTTTATATTCTTTTTTATCGTCTTTATTTATGTAAGATACACCCGTTGCTTTACCCTCTTCATTTGTGGTCACTGATCTCACCATAGAATTTACATACATATCAATCTGACCTCCAGATTTTTGAGCCGGAAAAATTAAACATGATCCAGACGAAAAATCGGCGTACGCCATACAACTTCTAGCACACTGTCTACAATAAAAACAAACTCCTCTCTCATTATTAATTCTTTTAGTTAATATGGACAACCTGGACGGCATAACTTTTACATTACTTTTTCGTGCTCCTTTTATATAAAACATTTCATGAAGTCTTGGCTTGGGTGGTGGAAGAAAAAATCCATCAGGATCATTAGGTAAATTTTCCTTACTTCCAAAAACACCTATAAGTTTATCTACTTTATCATAATATGGTTTAATATCATCATAGGTTATAGGCCAATCCTCACCTAGCCCGTCAATAGATTTTTTTCTAAAATCATCAGGTCCAAATCTCAAAGATATTCTTCCCCAATGGTTGGTTCTCCCTCCTAACATTCTAGATCGAAACCATCTAAATTGTGTATCACCAACTTGAGAATATGGCTCACCCTCTATATCCCATCCTCCGTAAGCTTGATCAAAATCTCCAAAAGGCCTTGTTGTGCCTCTTCCACGTCTTGGGGAATCATAAGCCCATTTCATCTGAGTCATTTGATCAGGGTTGGCCGGATCAAAATATGGTCCAGCTTCAACAATAGCTATTGACAAACCTGCTTCAGATAAAATTTTAGTTGCCATCCCCCCTCCAGCACCAGAGCCAACAATTATAACATCATATTCTTTTAAGTTTTCTTTAATCTGCATATTTATTATTTGAAAATTAAAATTATAAAAGCATTATTAGAAACATGAACTATATCAATTACTTATGTCTATAATTAGATGTGAATAATCTATAATTCTAAAATTTTGATATTTCTAAATGAAATAACACCAGGATGATCTTGAATAGAAATTTTACCTGTTTTAAATTTTCCAAAATCGCAATTTTGCCATGGCTTTTGGTCACAATTATTAAATTTCGTTGGTTCAACCATCTTGTCCCATTCGTCTCCACT
>JAQWJH010000099.1 GCA_029248455.1 Flavobacteriaceae bacterium | reverse complement strand
CTTAATAAATAAATGACGCTCTATTATATTCCTGGAGATACGAGTAATCAAATTGTAAGTGTCTAAGAAATCTCTTGGCGTAAAAATGATGTTCGATATTTCGAATGAGTTATCTACTAAAACAATAAAACGGTTATACTTTTATTAAGTGTAACCGTTTTTTCTTGCAATCTTACTTAGGATTAATAAAAACTTGTTTCAAAAAATTTATTCCAATAAACCAAGTTGCATTAAAAATGAGTAGTTATCGAAAAAATCCTGTTCTTTTAATACTTTTCCATTTTTCATCAATACTACTGTAGTACCACTAATATCTACTTTTTTGTTAGTAGCAGGAATTCCAAACATTTCCCCATCGTGTGTTCCTTTAAAATTCCAATGTTTAACTATTTTGTCTCCTTGCCCAATTATATCAATAAAATTAAATTCAGCATCGGAAAAACCAGTTAAATAATTGTTGTAATAATCTCGAAAAGCTTCAATACCAGTGATGTTACCCTCTGCAGTTACTACGGTTACTTGCTCATCAAAACTGTCAGTATTTATAGCGTTACTGTCTCTATTTTCAAAAAAAGCATCCCAAGCCACCTTATAGGTATTGATGTTTTTCTCAGTTTGTTCATTAATTTGTGCTAAAGACTCACACTCCTTATTTAGTTCTTGTTTACAACCAATAAGTAAAAATGTTGTAATTGATAATAGAATAATTTTTTTCATAATTTTTATTTAAATTAAAATACATACCCAATTTAATAAATTTAGTCGAGTTCGTTGATAAATTAACTCTTGTAAATTATAAAATCAAAATATATTGGATTAAAATTGATCTCCAAAATATCAATAAATTTATGTCTAAATGAGTCATCGTAAATTGTAACTCTTTTTTTTATTATAAATCAAAAAATATGGTTTCTTTATTATTTGGGTAATTACCCAAAAATTAATATTTTTACATCTTTTGCAGAATTAACCCATAAAATACTTAAATGAAAGATCTTAAATATCTATTTGCTTATACGGTTCCAATTTCAGTTTACATCTCATTTATATCTACAGGTATTTGGACATATTCAGCTGTTTTTTATGTTTTCTTATTAATCCCATTACTAGATTTTATTTTCGGTGAAACTGAGGAAAATCTTTCAAATAACGATGCTTCATATCAAAATAAAAAATGGATTTTTGATATAATGCTATATTTTAATGTTCCTATTATTTTTGGATTACTTTATGAAATATTTTCTTCATTTCAAGTTAATGACTACAATGTATTTGAAACTATTGGCTTAGCACTTTCGACTGGTATTTTATTAGCTACTAATGGCATTAATGTCGCTCATGAATTAGGACATAGAAAACCCTATTATGAAAGATTTCTAAGTAAATTTTTATACATGCCTTGTTTATACATGCATTTTTACATTGAACACAATTTTGGTCATCACCTGAATGTTGCAACACCTGAAGACGGTGCTACTGCTAAATATAATCAATCAGTATATTCATTTTGGTTAACATCTGTAACCAAGCAATATTTCGACGCATGGAAAAACCAAAAAAAACTTCTTAAAACTAAAAACAATTCCTTTTTGTCACTTAAAAATGATATGCTTTGGTATCATTTAATTCAGCCACTATATCTTTTCATTGTTTATAATTTATTTTCTTTTAAAGTGATGATTTTTGCTTTAGTTGTTGGAATAATTTCTTTTCTATTTCTAGAGTGTATCAATTACATTGAACATTATGGTTTACAGCGTAAAAAATTAGCATCAGGACGATATGAAAGAGTTGAACCCCATCACTCATGGAACTCTAACTTTAATATTGGAAGAATCACACTTTATGAACTTACACGACATAGTGATCATCACTATAAATCTTCTAAGAAATATCAAATTTTAAATAGCTATAAGCAATGTCCTACCCTACCTGTAGGTTATCCGGCTTCAATACTTTTAAGTTTTATTCCTCCACTTTGGTTTTGGGTTATGAACCCAAGAGTTCCTAATGAAATGAAATTAGATTAACCATATGGTTCAAGCAGTTTCTTTACAATTAACTGAAAAATCTCTTGGATTTTTTTCAAATAAAACAAAAGATAGAATTTTGATTTCCAGTTTAGTTTTGTTTAATGAAGATGGTTTTAATAATGTTACAACTGCTTCAATTGCAAAACAAACTGGTATTTTAGAGGGATCTCTTTGGTATCATTTTAACTCAAAAAAAGATATTGTATCAATGCATATTAAAGTTCTGGAAAAAGTTTTTTTATCAGCAAATAAGCAAATCAAATCAAAAGACTTTGAAACAATCATTAATGAATTTTTTCAATCTTACAACATAATTTGGGACTTTAGATATATTCTTAGAGACAACTTTCTAAAGACTTTTGAAGGTGACGAATCCATTTTAAAATCCATAACAGAAATCAATAACTATTTGGATAAATGGGCAGAAAATAGAATTCTTCATTCATTTGAGAACGGATTGATAGAAATTAACTCAAAAGAAATAGAAAATCTTTCTGAAATAATTTTAGTTATTGGTAGATATTGGCTTGATTTCTCAATGAAAAAATATCCAGGCGTTAATATAAATTCACTTCGTATAAAAGGATTGAAACATATAATTACTATTTTAAATCCTTACATCAACCCTACAGGGATACCAATTATTAAAAATATGTTAAAACAATATTAATGAGTATTTATTTGAATTTAAATATTTCCTTTTAAACATCTTGTGAAATAGGGGAAACCATCACTGACTACATAATAATAAATTCCATTAGGAAATTCAGGAGTTACACCATAACGCCCATTACACTGATCTAAATCTCCTAGGCCATTAATATATTCATAATCTTGAGTGAATGCTCCCATTGCAATTGATGTATTTGGACTAGTTGTTCCTTGCCCAGGACCTCCAACCAAACTAGTCAAAACCATGGGTCGGTTGGCATCAGGCTCACTTTTTAATCTGTAGCTTGATTGTAATACTTTAACTTGACTGGAAGAATCATAAGCATCTAAAAACCCATACCTAGCATAGACGGGAAAACCATCTGAAGCCCACCCAACCAAAGTCATGCCTTTGTTGTCGCCAAGAAAATCAATCAAAAGTTCAGGCATTCCATGGTAATGGTATTCTCCGTTAGGTTGAACATGTGCATGATTCATATCGTCTCCAAAATCAAAAGTATCGTGCCCAAGCGCTTCAATCCTCCAATTACCTTGACCTTGAGCTAAACTACATTTTCCCTGATCATCACATCTGCCCGCTGTGGCAGGATCAAATTTTACACTATTTATTGCATAAGCGATAGCAGATGCAGGGCCACCAACTGACGACCCGGTTTCAGAGACTATAGTCGGGCAGAGTGTAAATCTCTTATTTACTGTTTGTTCTGTTATAGTATTTGGATTATTTCTATTGGGAAATGTTCCTACCTCATGATTTGGAATACCATTTCCACTTAGAATTCTTTGGCTACTGTTTGATGACCATGAATACCTACTGTAAACTTTAACTGATTCGTCATCGTTATAAATATTTTCGTTAATATTGACTAATACTTCAGCAGTTGTATAATCTCCCGCACAATCTTGAGCTTTCTGCTCCTCTGAGTTTTGATTCTTACTGCACGATACATTAAGAAATATAATTAATAGGTAAAATGATATGTATTTCATAGTATGTAGACAACTATAATTTATACAAGTTTAATTTACTTACTATAGTTTCTCTTGTTATATTTATTATAAATAAAAATTTATTTGAGTAATTTCAAATTAATTAATTATTTTAATTAAAAATTTATTTATGGAAAATATTGAAATTATAATCCAAATTGTGATAGCTATTGGGATTTTTAACGTCTGGATAGTGAGATTAAAAAAACCATCCATCTACAGAGGAGGAAATTCAGAAAGTATGGAATCCGAGTTTAAGGCTTATGGTTTTAACAATTCTTTAATGAAAATAATAGGGTTTTCTAAATTAACATTAGCCTGTTTATTAATTTTAGGAATATGGTACCCAGATTTAGTTGATATATCCGCTTTTTTAATGGGATGCCTAATGATTGGAGCAATTGGGGTTCATATTAAAATTAACGATCCCTTGATAAAATCATTACCAGCTTTTATAATGTTGATACTTTCAACTGCTCTTATCATTCTATAAAAATAAATTGAATTTTAAGCAATAAACGTTAGTTTTGCACCTAAAATAGATTGTATGGCATTTAATATTGAAATGATTGTTAAGGTTTATGAGAAAATCAAATCTAAAGTTGATAAAGCCCGAAAAATAAAAGGAACTCCATTAACACTTTCTGAAAAGATTTTATATTCACATCTTTGGAATGATAATTTAGATACACCGTACAAAAGAGGAATTGATTACGTAGATTTTGCCCCAGATAGAATTGCATGTCAAGATGCAACTGCCCAAATGGCATTACTGCAATTTATGCAAGCCGGAAAAAAGAAAGTAGCAGTACCCACAACTGTTCATTGTGATCATTTAATTCAAGCCTCGGTTGGTGCATCTAAAGATTTACAATCTGCATTAAACAATAGTAACGAAGTATTTAATTTTTTAGAATCAGTTTCTGATAAATATGGGATTGGTTTTTGGAAACCAGGTGCAGGTATTATACATCAAGTTGTTCTAGAAAATTATGCATTTCCTGGTGGAATGATGATTGGAACTGATTCCCACACCGTTAATGCCGGTGGTCTTGGAATGGTTGCTATTGGCGTTGGCGGAGCTGATGCTGTTGATGTTATGGCAGGAATGCCGTGGGAATTAAAATTTCCAAAGCTAATTGGAGTTAAACTAACCGGAAAATGTTCAGGATGGACTTCTCCAAAAGATGTCATTCTTAAAGTAGCTGGTATACTTACGGTAAAGGGAGGCACTGGTGCAATAATTGAATATTTTGGCCCCGGAGCCAAGTCAATGTCTTGTACTGGAAAAGGAACAATATGTAATATGGGTGCAGAAGTGGGTGCTACAACTTCTACATTTGGTTATGACGAATCAATGGAGAGGTATTTAAGATCAACTGATAGAGCTGATATTGCTGATGCTGCTAACAATGTTAAAGAATATTTGACTGCCGATCCTGAAGTTTACGAAAACCCAGAAAAATATTTTGATGAAGTAATTGAGATTAATTTATCTGAACTTATGCCACACATAAATGGACCCTTCTCGCCTGACGTAGCTACGACTGTTCAAGAAATGAGTGAAAAAGCTAAAAAGAACGAATGGCCATTGAAAGTAGAGTGGGGACTAATTGGTTCTTGCACCAATTCTTCCTACGAAGATTTGTCCAGAGCCGCGTCTATCGCACAACAAGCAATTGATAAAGGATTAACAACCAAAGCAGAATTTGGAATTAACCCAGGTTCCGAGCAAGTAAGATTTACAGCAGAAAGAGATGGTTTCTTAAGTATTTTTGAAAATTTAAATGCTAAAATATTTACTAATGCCTGTGGACCTTGTATTGGTCAGTGGGCTAGAAAGGGTGCTGATTTACAGGAAAAAAATTCAATAGTTCATTCATTCAATAGAAATTTCGCAAAAAGAGCTGATGGTAATCCAAACACTCATGCATTTGTTGCATCACCCGAAATAGTAGCGGCAATAGCAATATCAGGTAGATTAGATTTTAATCCAATAACTGATTCGTTAACAAATAATGAAGGTGAAAAAGTTAAACTTGATGAGCCTACTGGTTGGGAACTTCCTCCAAAAGGATTTGAAGTTGAAGATGCTGGATATTTAGCACCTTCATCTGATGGTTCTAAAATTGAAGTAACTGTCAGTGAAACCTCTGAAAGATTACAAATTCTTGAACCATTTGAACCTTGGAATGGAGAAAATATTTTAAATGCCAAACTATTGATAAAGGCTTTAGGAAAATGTACAACTGATCACATTTCAATGGCTGGACCATGGTTAAGATACCGAGGACATTTAGATAATATCTCTAACAACTGTTTAATTGGAGCGGTAAATGCATTTAATAATAAAACTAATTTTGTTAAAAATCAATTAAACGGAGAATATCAAGGAGTTCCGGATGTACAAAGAACTTACAAAAAAAATAATATAGATACCGTTGTTGTTGGTGATCATAATTATGGGGAAGGATCTTCAAGAGAACATGCGGCAATGGAACCACGTCACCTTGGTGTTAAAGTTGTTATAGTTAAATCATTTGCTAGAATTCATGAAACCAATTTGAAAAAGCAAGGAATGCTAGGGGTTACATTTGATAATGAAAATGATTATGATTTAATACAAGAAGATGATTTATTTGATTTTATTGACCTTAACTCCTTTAGCCCAGGAAAACAACTTACAATTAAATTAAAACATAAAGACGGTTCAGAAAACACAATTTTGGTTAATCATACTTACAACAATCAACAAATTGAATGGTATAAAGAAGGATCTGCTTTAAATTTAATAAAAAAACAAAATATTAATTAGTTTTCCTCTGGAGCTAATTCAAACACTAGTCCATCTAATTCATCTGTAATTTGAATTTGACATCCAAGTCTTGAATTTTCCTTAACAAAAAAGGCCTCTGAAAGCATTGCATCCTCATCATCGCTTTTATCTTTAATTATGTTTTTAGAATGAACGTAAATTTGACAGGACGCACACATGGCCATTCCTCCACAAATTCCTTGTACTGGAAATTCATAACTTTTACAGAACTCCATCAAATTCATACTCATATCAGTAGGTGCTTCAAGGGAATGAGAAACGCCTTGTCTATCGATTAAAACAATTTTAATATTTTTCAAGCTTGAAAATAATATTTCTAAAATTACAAACTTTATTCTGTTTTAAAAGAATAAACAATCGAGTAGCTACTATTGGTGCCGTCTGATGTCTTCACGCGCCAGTAATAGGTCGTGTCAGCATCCAGTGCTACATCTAATGTTTTAGCCGATATATTGGTCTGAGCTGTAGGTGGTGTTTGTTTACCATCAGTGGTGTCTACATACAGAGTGTAAGTAAGCGCATCACCATCAGGATCGCTACCCTCC
Source organism: Flavobacteriaceae bacterium (assembly GCA_029248455.1). Classification (GTDB taxonomy): domain Bacteria; phylum Bacteroidota; class Bacteroidia; order Flavobacteriales; family Flavobacteriaceae; genus MAG-121220-bin8. Next base: position 597 of record JAQWJH010000099.1, on the reverse strand, counting down.
CAAGTAAAAGTGACCTTACCATCCTCATCTCTAGCTACTGTTGCTCCCGATGCAGGTGTTTTAAGGTCTGCTTGGAATGGTGCGTAATTAACAATTCCTGGACCTGATAAATAAAACTTCCATGTATCACTAGGGGTTGTTGTACTGCTCGCTGAGCTCTTTGATGTAATGAACCAAGAATAAGGCTCTCCTTTATCAAGGGTTACTTTAGTACTTGTAGAGGTTAAACCTGTTTTATTGGTTACCGTACTAGTATTTGAATTAGTTACTCTTAAGTCATAGGTGTCGGTGTCTGCAGAAGCGCTCCAAGTAAAAGTTACTTCACTTTGAGTAGTCGACACACTAGTTCCCGATTCACAAGTCTCACTGTTTGCAGGAGCAGTTAGTGTGGCTTTCCCTGGGGGATTGATTACTGGGCCACCGCCACCACCGCCGCCACCGCCGCCGGGTTCTTCACCACCGCCACCGCCGCCGCAGCTAATAAGTAGTGTTAGTGTAAAAAGAAAACTAAAGTGTTTTAATAGGTCTCTCATCTTTTCACGATTTTAAATGTTTTTCTAACTGTTGGTCCTTCCAAAGTTACTATATAAGTTCCTG
>JAQWJH010000066.1 GCA_029248455.1 Flavobacteriaceae bacterium | reverse complement strand
CCGTCACCATAAACCTTTACTGACCTTACATTTAATAAATTTGTTTTAATTGGCCCGTTTTTTAAAAAATAATCAACATCTTTTTTTGAATTACTTATCATGGCATACACTCTAATTTTTAAATCTTTCTTTTTTTGTAAATTGTCAATAAGAAAAATAATTTCTTTTGATAATCCAGCATCATCTATAGTGGTTAGTCCATGTTTAAAACATATCTCTTGTGCATCTAAAAGTGCTTGCTTTTTTTCAGATTTTGATAATTCTGGAATGACAGCATCAATTAAGCTCATTGGACCGTCAATGAGTACTCCAGTGAGTTCCCCATTTTTTTTCAAAATAGTTCCATTACTGCTTTTGGTATCGTTATTTATTTTAGCCATATCTAAGGCTTTTTGATTTACTATATAAGCATGACCATCTATTCTTTCTAAAACAACTGGAGTTTTTGGGAAAAGTACATCCAACTGATTTTTATTTGGAAACTCTTTAATGTTCCAATCATTTTGATCCCATCCTCTGGCTTTTATAACAGTTTTATAATTTTTAGATTGATTTTTTAATTTGGATATAATTTGGTCAAATGACTTGGTGCCAACTAAATCAATCTCTTGTTGATTTAAACCTAGTCCATAAAAGTGACAATGAGCGTCAATAAGGCCAGGCAATACTGTTGCTCCTTTTAAATCTATTGACTTCTTGTAATTGTATTTCTTTAAAATATTATTTGTTCCTGTATCATAAATTAAACCATCTTTTACAGCGATGGCCTCAATAATACTAAACTCATCATCCACAGTGTAAATATTGCCATTATGAAGGACCAAATCAACACTGTTTTTACAACCAAAAATTGAATTTAAAATGAAGAATAAAAAAATGATTTTGAAATTATATTTCATTTATTTTTGAATAGATTAAGTTACTTTCCCATCCTCTGTATAATAAATAGGAAATTATTTTTTTCTTTTTTTCAACCGAAGTTAATTTACTCAAAGATGATAATTTTTTAGTAAATAGTTCTTCTAGTTTTTGCTCGTATTCTGTTTCGTCAATTTCTTTTAATCCGTAATTTATATTGTAAGGTGAAATATTTCTACGTTTTAGTTCATTTGTAATTCTAATTTTTCCCCAATTTTTAAAATTAAATTTTCCCCGAACAAAACTTTTAGAAAATCTAGATTCATTTAAATAACCGTCTCTAATTAAGTTTGAAATTATTTGATTAGAATTTTGAATATTAATATTGAAGGTTTTTAATTTGGATACAACTTCTTTATGACACCTGTCCTGATATGAACAATAATATTGTAGTTTTCTCTCTATTTCTTTTGTTGTTAAATCCCTATTATTCATTTTTTGAAAATTAGTATAATTTAGAGCAAAAAAAAAGCGACCCTATAATGGGTCGCTTTTTGTTATGCATTTATGATTTTACCTTCTTTATCGAAAAATCGAAAATGTAAATAGGTGTATGCGTCTCTTGGGATAATTTTAACCCATCTGTTATGATCTAAATACCATTTTAATCTGACAGAAGGATAACCACTTTTTACATAAGCTGCAACAAAAGGATGCAAATGTAAAACAAGCTTTTTATTATCGTACTTTTTGTTTTTTAAGATTTTTTCTAATTTATTTGAAATTTTATCAATTAAAACAATTGGAGCTTCAACAGTCCCATTAATATTTGGATTTAATTCTTTAGTTTTTATATCCATTTCTGACCTAACTCTTTGTCTAGTCATTTGAATTAAACCAATCTTACTTGGGGGAAGAATTTTATGTTTTGCTCTGTCAGAATCCATCTCACTTTTAAAGTGATCAAATAATTTTTTTCTGTTTTCAGGGCTTAACATGTCAATAAAATCAACAACTATAATTCCACCCATATCTCTAAGTCTTAATTGGCGTGCTATTTCTGAAGCAGCAACTAAATTAACTTCTAGGGCAGTTTCTTCTTGATTTTTTGCTTTTGTTGATCTGTTTCCACTGTTTACATCAATTACATGAAGAGCTTCAGTGTGCTCTATTATCAAATAAGCACCTTTACTCATGGTAACTGTTCTTCCAAAAGCAGTTTTAATTTGACGTTCTACTCCGTACTGTTCGAAAATTGGAGTGTCAGATTGATGAAGTTTAACAATGGATTGCTTTTTTGGAGCAATTTGTTTCAAATATTCCTTAATCTCTGAATACATGGATTTTTGATTTACATATATTCCAGTGAATGAGTCGTTAAAAATATCTCTTAAAATGGATGAGGACCTATTCATCTCACTTTGTACCTTTAAAGGGATTTCTGATCCTTTTATTTTTTTACAAAGCTGTATCCAGTGACCATATAAGTTCTGTAGATCATTGTCTAGTTCAGACACTTTTTTGTCTTTGGCAACGGTTCTTACAATTACTCCAAAACCTTTTGGTTTGATACTCTGAACTAGTCTTTTCAACCTACTTTTTTCTTCTTTACTTTCAATTTTTTGTGAAATAGAAATTCTGTTAGAAAAAGGTACAAGAACTAGAAAACGTCCAGCAAAAGATAGTTCTGAACTGATTCTAGGACCTTTTGTTGAAATAGGTTCTTTTATTATTTGGACTAGTACTGATTGGTTAGGGCTTATGACATCCGAGATACTCCCTTCCTTGTCAATTTCAGATTCAAAATGAAATTTATCAAGGGAAAAATTCTTTATTTTACCTGCGCTTACACCTTTAATGAACTTAATTAATGATAAGATTTTTGGACCTAAGTCGTGATAATGTAAAAAAGCATCTTTTGTATATCCAACATTAACAAATGCTGCATTTAAACCAGAAATTGTTTTTTTTGTTCTGGCTAAAAAAATGTCTCCGACATTGAATTTATTACTATCATTTTGTTTGTGAAGTTCAATTAATTTTCCGTTTTTAAGTAGTGCAAAATCAACTGCAGTAGAATTTGATCGAATAATGATTTCTTTACTCACAATTTATGATTTAATATTCATATAATATTATATGAATAGGTTATACTATTATACACAGGATTTAATTTACATGGAAAATTATCAGTAATGAACTTTTACTATAAACAATCTTCATTTCAAAGAACAGAAAATGTTCGTTAAAAAAATAATTTATTTATTTTTTTTGTGTCGATTAGCACGACTTCTTTTTTTACGCTTGTGCGTAGCTACCTTGTGCCTTTTTCTTTTTTTACCACTTGGCATAATTTATTTTTTAATTAATTGTTTTGCTTTACACCGTCAACAAACACTTTAGCAGGTTTGAAAGCTGGAATATGATGAGCGGGGATTCTAATTGTTGTGTTTTTAGAGATATTTCGGCCAGTTTTTTCGGCTCTTTTCTTTACAATAAAACTTCCAAATCCTCTTAAGTAAACGTTTTCTCCTTTATTTAAGGAACTTTTTATTTCTTCCATTAAATTTTCAACTGTTGCTAAAACTTCATTTTTCTCTAAACCTAAATTGTTTGAAATTTTTGTTACAATTTCCGCTTTGGTCATATTATTAAATTTATTTATGTTTACTTTTTAGGTTGCCAAATATATAAATTTAAATTCACAATTCATTTTTTTCTTATTCTTAAATCACACTTATTTTGGATTCAAAGTTGTTAAAAAGTTTACCAGATAGTTTTTCAAAAGATTTAATAGCTTGGTATCATGTTAATAAAAGAAATCTTCCTTGGAGAAGAACGAATGATCCCTATAAAATATGGTTATCTGAAATCATTTTGCAACAGACACAAATTAAACAAGGACTGCCATATTATAAAAAATTTATAAAAAAATTCCCTGACATATTTAAGCTAGCTCAGTCGTCAGAAAATGAGGTCTTAAAATTGTGGGAGGGGCTAGGTTATTATAGTAGGGCCAGAAATCTACATAAAACAGCAATATTAATTGTCAGTGATTACAATGGAATTTTTCCAACAAAATATATTGATTTGATTAATCTTCCTGGAATTGGAGATTATACTGCAAGTGCTGTTAGTTCCTTTTCTATCAATGAAGTTAACCCAGTTGTAGACGGAAATGTCTACAGGTTTATCTCTAGATTACTTGCAATTAAAACCCCGATTAATACACACAAATCTTTAAAGGAATTTAAAAAAATCACTCATCAATTAATTTCAAAAAATAATCCCTCAGATTTTAATCAGGCTATTATGGAATATGGTGCTTTAGTTTGTAAACCATCTTCGCCAAATTGTGAAAATTGTGTTTTTAAAAAAAATTGTTATTCTTTTTTAAATAATGAAGTTTACTCATTTCCAATAAAGAAAAAAAACAATATAGCTAAAATTAGAAATTTTAACTTTTTAGTTATAAAATCTTCAACCAATCAAACTATTATAGTAAAAAGAACAGGAAATGATATATGGAAAAACCTATATCAATTTCCTTTGTTTGAGACTGATGGTCCCTCAAATAAAAATGATATTTTACATAAATTAAATAAAAATAAAAATTTCGATTTGAATGTTAGTAAATTGAATTTATTTCTAAATAAAACTTTTATAAATAAACTTTCACATCAGCATATTCATTGTTCTTTTTGGATAGTTCATGTAAAAAAAATTAACAAAAACTATGTAAATATTACTGATTTAAGCACTTATCCATTTCCAAAACCAATTTCTAATTTTCTTATTAACTATAAGTGGTAATCTTTGCTTTTTGTTATATTTGATTAACAAACAATAATATGAGTGGATCTTTAAATAAAGTAATGTTAATCGGTAATTTAGGTGATGAAGTAAAAATGCATCATTTCGATGGTGGTGGTTGTATTGGAAGATTTCCAATTGCCACTAATGAGAGTTATACAAATAAAACAACAGGCGAAAAAGTTTCAAACACCGAGTGGCACAACGTAGTTGTAAGAAATAAAGCCGCAGAAGTTTGTGAAAAATATCTAAATAAAGGAGATAAAATATATGTTGAAGGAAAAATAAAAACAAGAAAATGGCAATCTGATGATGGCATTCAAAGATATTCGACTGAAATTCATATTTCTGAGTTTAACTTTCTTTCAACAAAAAATGATATAACAACTAATTCTCCACCGACAGATGTCAAAGAAATCCTCCCTGAAAATCAAAACAGTGATTCAGATGATTTACCATTTTAAATTAATTTTTTTAATATAATATTGGTTATTAATTTACTTTACCTGCTACCTTTTTTAGATTCTTACACATTTGTTTTTAAAATTGTTTTAATTCTAATATTATTAGTTTGTTCGGCACTAATTTCCGGTTCTGAGGTGGCTTTTTTTTCTTTAACCTCAACCGATCTTAAAAAAGCGAATAATTCAAAAAATAAAAACTTACAAATCACTTATAGCTTGAGAAATAATCCAAGAAGATTGTTAGCTGCTCTATTAGTTTCAAATAATTTTATAAATATTGCAATAGTTCTTCTTTTTTCCTCTTTTGGAAATGCTTTTTATTTAAAATCATTTCCATTTTGGATAAATTTTATAATTGAGGTTGGCGTGATAACTTTATTTATTTTACTTTTTGGCGAAATATTGCCAAAAGTTTATGCCAATAGAAATCCAATATCATTTTCAAAAAAAATGGCCTTACCAGTTCAGTTTTTAGACAAATATATTTTCTTTTTTTTAACAATTCCCATGAGTAAAATGACTGAGTTCATTCAAAGGCGATTGGTTTTTAAATCTACCAATTTATCGGTTGATAAGCTTTCTGACGCCCTAGAGTTGACAGATAAAAGCGATTCATCAAAAAATGAACAAAAAATATTACAAAGTATTGTTTCTTTTGGAAGTGTTGAAACAAAACAAATCATGAGACCTAGAGTTGATGTTTTTTCAGTTTCTGTTGAATTAAGTTTTGATCAGCTTTTAGATCAGATTCGTAAAAAAGGTTTTTCAAGAATACCTGTTTACCAAAAACAAATTGATAAAATAATTGGGATCGTATATTTGAAAGATTTATTTCCTCACTTAAATAAAAAGAAATTTGATTGGAAAAAATTAATTAGAGAGCCTTATTTTATCCCTGAAAATAAAAAACTTGACGATTTATTAAAAGAATTCCAGCAATTGAAAATTCATTTAGCTATTGTAGTAGATGAATATGGTGGTAATTCTGGTATAATAACAATGGAGGATGTAATAAAAGAAATTGTTGGAGAGTTAAATGTTGATTTTTTTCAAGAAGATTTATCATACACTAAAATCGATGATAATAGCTTTATTTTTGATGGTAAAACTAATTTAAAAGATTTTTATAAGATTCTTAAAATCTCTGATGAAGCTGCATTTGAAAATAAAAGAGGAGACTCTGAGACGCTTGCTGGATTTATTTTGGAACAAAAAGGATATTTTCCAAAAAAGGGCTCTGCATTAATTTTTAAAAATCTAAAATTTATTGTTGAAGAAATTGATAGAAAAAGAATTAAAAAAATTAAAATTATTTTAAAAAAGTCATGAAAAGATTTGTTTTTATTTTGATTTTATTAGTTGGTTGTGATGACTTTGAACTGCCAAAGAAAAAAGCATATTTCGCTCATCAGTTCAACATTCCATCTTATGCAACGCACAATGAAAATTGTTCCTACATGTTTAAAATCAATACAGCAGCTAAATTAGATTTAGATAACAATTGCAATGCCGTTATTAATTATAAAAATTTGAGCGCACAAATCTTCATTTCAAATATTTCAATGGATAATATTGATCTAATAAAATATGATTTTGATCAAAAAATTTTAGATAATTCTTCAAATGTTTCTAAAATAGTCTCAAGTGAGTTTAATAATCCAGAAAATCATGTTTATGCTCAGTATTACTCCTTTGTGGGCGACGCGCCCTCCAACATTCAATTTTATGTGACGGATTCATTAACAAACTTTATTATGGGTTCTTTGTATTTTAAATCTAAGCCTAACTATGACTCGTTGTTACCCTCAATCAGCTATGTTAAAAATGATATTAAAAAGATGATCGAGACTTTTAAATGGAAATAAATAAATTTATTTATGTCTAATAATAATAAGAAATGGATTTATCTCATTTTACTTTCCTTTATATGGGGAAGTTCTTATATTTTAATAAAGAAAACTCTAATAGGAGTAAGTCCATTACAGCTTGGAAGCTTGAGAGTTATTTTTACAACAATAGTTTTGTTTATAATGGGTTTTTCCTCATTAAAAAAAATTCCGAAGGATAAATGGAAGTGGATTGTTTTAACAGGGTATATAGGATCTTTTTTCCCATCTTTTTTCTTTGCTTTTGCTCAAACAGAAATAGATAGTGGGGTTGCTGCTATTTTAAATTCTTTGACTCCTCTAGCAACATTAATCATTGGAGTAGTATTTTATAAATTTATTATTGATTCCAAACAAATTTTAGGTGTCATTATAGGTCTTTTTGGTTCTTTTTTACTTATTTATGAAGGATCAACAATTAATCCAGATCAAAATTTCTTGTTTGTAGGTTTTATTATTACTGCTTCAGTGTGCTATGCGACTTCAGTAAATATGTTGAAAGCTCATTTACAAGATGTACCAGCTATTTCGATTGCTTTAGGAAATTTTTTATGTATCCTTCCTCCAGCCTTAATTATTTTATTCTATTCTGGGTTTATGAATATTAATGTAATTGAGAGTCCAAAGGTTCAAAATGCATTATTTTATATTATTGTTTTGTCAGTTTTTGGGAGCGCATTTGCAAAAATATTATTTAACAAATTCGTTCAGATTGCATCTCCTGTTTTTGCTTCCTCTGTTACTTATACATTGCCGATTGTGGCAGTGATGTGGGGGTTACTTGACGGAGAAACGATTAATTTTAGACAAATACTAGCAACAATTGTAATTCTAATTGGAGTTTATTTTGCTAATCGTAGATCAAGATCTAATTAAAAAAACTATCATCAATTTCCTCGTTAAGTTTAATGGATGAAATATTAAACACTATATTTTGAGGTCCAGTGGATATTTCTCTTTTAAAAGCAAATAAAATTCCATTTACATCTTTGTAGTCTGAAAATTTTGTTGTTGATGTCATCTCATTACCTCCTTGAGTCATTGTTTCTTCTGTCATCACAAGTAAATTAGTCTTAGCGTCATAATATCTATAGGATTTATCATTTACTTTTATTTTATATAAGTCTTTTCCATCAATTGCTGATAAACTAACCAGTTTCATTTCACTAATATTTAAATAGATTTCTTCAAAAAGTCCTTTCTTTTGTTTTTCAGAATCTATTTGTTCTTTCTCAAAAGGAATTTTTTGACCCATTTGTTCAAGATAGCCATTTTCTCCATCAAATCTTGTAGACATCATAGTGCCCATCCCTTCAACGGTCATTGACATAGCATTAAGGTTTGGATGTTTTTGTTTAAATTCAGCTATAGGAGAAAATGGAGCATTAGGGATTGTCACACTTGCAACTGTCGTTATTGTCTTAATAGCATTCAATTTATTTTTTCCTCCTATTGCATTTATATAATTATCAAAAATTGATTGAACGGTAACATCATCTTTAATTTCTTTTTTAAAAATAGGCTTATCAATTTGATTTCCTTTTTTATCAAAAAACAGTACTGGAAGTGATTTTCCGTTAAAAGTTACTTTTTCAATATTATCTATCACCTCACTTCCCTTGGCCGTAACAACAATTTGTGCATTATTTAATTTAAAATATTTATTAGCTGCAAGTCGAACGTCTTCAATTGTGACTCTATTTATATTTGATAGAAAGTTTTTGTAATAATCTGAGTTTAGATTATTTCTTTCAATGTTAATTGCATAATTAGCAATGGTTGATGGTCTTTCCATTGCTAAAACAAATTCACCCAAATATTTAGCTTTTGCATTTTTTAATTCTAAACTTGAAACAGGTATTTTATGTATTTTTTCAATTTCTTTAATTATTTCTACTAAAGCACTATCTGTAACTTGTGCTCTAGTTGAAGTTGAAGCTCTAAACTTAGCCTTACTGTATTTATTATCCGATATACTTGAATAAGCTCCATAAGCATATCCTTTGTCTTCACGAATATTATTAAACAATCTAGACTCAGGGCCAGCTCCAAAGATTCTATTTGCTATTAGCACACTGTAATAATCATCATCAGTCTTTTTTAGATTAACAAGGTTCTGAAATGTTATTTCTGAATTCGCAGAATTTGGCATGTCAATAACATTTATCGACAGCCCTTTATCTTCTTTTGGTTCTATGATTTCATTTTCAGAACCTTTGGCAAATTTAGATTCAAGGCTTTTGTCATTTTTCCATTTACCAAAAAGTTTTTTTACCAACTTTTCAGTGTCTTTAACATTAAAATCTCCAATGACAACTAAGTATGCATTATTTGGTTTAAAATAATCATCATAAAATTTAGTTACATCATCTAATTTTATATTTTCCATTGATTCTATAGTTGTAAATTCACCATAAGGATGATTCGCTCCATAGGCTAAAACATTCTCAACTCGTCTTGCAATAGAAACAGTGTTTTTATCATTATTTTTTATATTATCTAAAAGAATATTTTTTTCTTGATCAAATTCTTCTTCGGAAAAGTTTGGATAAAGTGCTCCTTGAGCGAACATAGTTAGAACTCTTTCAAAATATCTTGATAGTGAGCTTGCTGCCCCTCCTTGAGACGAAAAATTCATTCTAGCACCCATGAAATCAACTTCTTCATTAAAACTATCTTTATCTTGAAAAGTATTTCCTTTCCCCATTATTCCACCAGTTATGATTCCTACACCATTTAAATTCCCTTCAACTATTGGAGGGTTATCAATTAATAAATTAACAGACGCTCTTGGAAGTTTTCGATTTTCGATAAACATGACCTTTAATCCATTTTTTAATTCAAAAGAAACAGGTTCTTCAAAGTTTATTTTTGGCGCTGGACCAGATTCAGGAATGGACCTGTCTACTTGAGCAAAAGATATTAAGTAAGAGGTTAAAAAAATTAAATTTATAAATGTTTTGTTCATGATGTTATTTTTTTTCGTTTTCTGGAAGATATTCTAAAAATAATCTTTGGTTAGTGTTAAGGTATTTTTTTGCAACATCTCTAATTTCATCTCTTGAAATAGACCTGTAAATTTCAATTTCAGAATTTATTAAATTAGCATCTCCATACAAAGTATGGTATTGAGCTAGAGAAACACCAATTCCCGAAGCAGATGAATTTGAATTAACAAACTGATTTTCAAATTTATTTTGAAGCTTTTCATAATCATTCTCGGAAATTAGATTTTGTTGAATTTTTAAAATTTCTTCATCAATTTCTAAAGATAATTGTTCAAGTGAAGTTTCTCCTAAGGGTAAAGATAATATGTAATACATACTGTAATCTTCGTGTCCAATGTTAGATGCTGAAACTTGTAAGGCTGTTTTGTTATTATCAACCATTCTTTTGTAAAGCTTTGAACTTGGTCCATCACTAAGATAGGTAGATACCAAATCTAACACTCTGGCTTCTCTTGATTTCATTGAGGGTGTTCTGTATCCGATAACCAAAGCAGGAATTTGTATGTTTGGATCGTACTCAACAGCTCTAATTTCTTTAACTATTGGTTCTTCTTTAATTACTACTATATCATTTTTTTCAGCAGCAGGTACCGCACTAAAATATTTTGAAATTAGATTCTTTGTTGTTTCAATTTCAATATCTCCAGCAACTACAAAAACTGCATTACTTGGCATGTAAAAATTATTTCTAAAATCAATAAAATCTTGTAATACAGCATTATCTAAATGTTCAGGGACACCAATTAAAGGATTTTTGTAAGTATGCTCATTAAAAAGATTAGATTTTAATGCTTCATAAAAACGACTGTAAGGTTGATTGTCTCTAATTCTTTTTTCTTCTTTAACAGCTTCTCTTTGGATATCTATTCCTTCTTGATCAATAATCGGATGTAACATAATTTCTGAATACCTCCACAGACCAAGCTGTAAACTATTTGAGGGCATAGTTGCATAATAAAATGTTAAATCGACACTTGTAGCAGCATTACCATTTCCTCCGTTTGAAGACAGTATTTTATACCATTCTCCACTTTTCATATTCTTGGTTTCTTTACCTAAGAGGTGTTCAAAAAAATGAGCAAAACCAGTTTTGTCATTTTCTTCATTTTTTGCTCCGACATGGAACATCAATGTGGTATTGATTACAGGTGCAGAATTGTCTTTATGCAAAATGACGGTAAGCCCATTGTCTAACTTGTATTGTTCAAATTCTACAGCTTGTGAGTTAAGATTATTAGTTATGAAAATTGAAACTAAAAAAAAGAATATGTATTTTTTCATGATTTAAATTTAGAGGCACAAAGCTATTAATTATTTAATAAACGTTAATTCTTTTAATAATATTTTAACAAAAGTATTATCTATCAATTTTAAAATTCTGTTGTTTTAATTTCAATGGTCATAGATATTTATAATATTATTGTGATATATGGTCAATACTTGTATATTTGCACACGTTTTTGATTAAAAATAATATTATGTATGCAATAGTTGAAATTGGAGGAAAGCAAGTTAAAGTCGAGAAAAATCAAAAAATATTTGTCAATAGACTTGATGCAAAAGAAGGTTCTAAGGTAACTTTTGATAATATATTATTGCTTGATAATGCTGGTAAAGTTGTTTTAGGCACTCCCTCTGTTAAAGGAGCTGCTGTCGAAGCAAAGATTATTAAGCATTTGAAAGACGACAAAGTGATTGTTTTTAAGAAAAAAAGAAGAAAAGGTTACAAAGTTAAAAACGGACATCGTCAGTTTTTAACTGAAATTATGGTTGAAAAAATTCTTGAAAAAGGTGCCAAACCTGTAGCTGACGCTAAGTCAGAAGTAAAAGAATCAAAGCCAGCCGTTGAAAAAAAGCTAGCTGCTAAGAAGCCAGCTGCCAAGAAGCCAGCTGCTAAGAAGCCAGCTGCTAAGAAATCAGCTGCTAAGAAGCCAGCTGCTAAGAAAACAACAAAAAAAGCTTAATTAAATTTTCATATTATGGCTCACAAAAAAGGTGTAGGTAGTTCCAAAAACGGTAGAGAATCAGAATCGAAAAGACTAGGTGTAAAAATATTTGGTGGCCAAGCGGCTATTGCTGGAAATATCATTGTTAGACAGAGAGGAACTGCTCATAAAGCTGGTGAAAATGTATACGTAAGTAAAGATCATACCCTTCATGCTAGAGTTGATGGTTTGGTTAAATTCACCAAGAAAAAAGATAATAAGTCATACGTCTCGATAGTTCCATTCGAAGCTTAATAAAAAATCATTTTTTTATTTAAAATCCCAATAGTTTAATATATTGGACCATGCCTTTATTCAATTCTCATAATATTGTTAACAGCAATCTTTTGATTTGGAATATTACCGAATCTGAATCTGAATTACAAAAAACTATTAATTTATCCTCAATTGTCAAGTCGAGATTAGATAAAATCAAATCATGTAGTCAAAGAAAACAGTTTTTGGGTGTTCAAAACCTTTTAAAAATTTTGAATATTAAAAATAAAGAACTCGCATACAATGCAAATGGAAAGCCAATTTTATCCAATAAGTATATTTCTATTACACATTCATTTGATTATTGTGGTGTGGTAGTTAGTTCAAAAAAAATTGGCGTAGATATTGAAAAACTTCGCCCAAAAATTTTAAATATTACAAAGAAATTTATTTCAGATCATGAGTTAGATTTATTTACAAATGACAATGTCATAGATGTAACTAAAATATGGACGATTAAAGAATCCGTGTATAAAGCTTTTGGTTTTTCAGGAATAGATTTTAAAAACAACATAATAGTTAAATCTATTGATAAAAAATTTAATAATGCTGAAGTTAAAATCTTTAAAAATGATATAATTGAATTTTATAATGTAGAAATAACAAATTTTTCACAATACATTTGCTCAATAGCAAATAAAAGAATTTAAATGGAAATTTCAGTTGAGTTAACATTAACCCCTCTAAAAGATGATTTTAAAACAATCATTAAAGATTTCATAATATCATTACGAAATTCAAACTTAAAAATTATTGAAACTCCCCTTAGTACTCAGGTTTATGGGGATTATAAGCAGGTTATGAGTTGTTTAGAAAATAACATTTACAACTCTTTTTTAAAGTCTGACAACATCATTTTAAATTTAAAAATCATTAAATCAAATAGAAGTGACTATGTACCAGATTTTTGATCTATTGTTTGAACAATATTCTCAATATGATGATTTAGATATTATATTAGAAATCACAGGAGTTGTTTTTGGATTACTTAGCGTTTGGTTTTCAAAGAACAACAATATTCTTGTATATCCAACAGGAATGATTTCTACCTCGATTTTTATTTATCTTCTTTATAAATGGATTTTATTAGGGGATATGTTAATTAATGGCTATTACTTTATCATGAGTATTTATGGATGGTATGTATGGACCAAAAAAGAAAATAATATAGTCACACCAATATCCAGAGTATCTTTAAAAGAAAAAAAAATTGCTGTCTTAATTTTTATTTTTTCTATAATATTTGTCTACGGAGTTTATAATTATTTCGATAAATGGAACTCTATTTCCGCATATATTGATAATTTTACAACAGCAATTTTCTTTGTTGGAATGTGGTTAATGGCTAAACGAAAAATTGAAAACTGGATTTTTTGGATTATTGGAGATATAATTTCGGTTCCTTTATATTTTTATAAAGGATTAACCTTTACAAGTTTACAATATCTTATTTTTACTTTTATAGCAATTGCAGGATATTATTCATGGAAAAAAATCTTAAACAAAACCCCTCAAGTTGTTTTAAAGTAGTTCTTTTTGGACCCGAATCCTCTGGAAAAACAACACTCTCGAAGTTACTTTCAAAACACTATAATGCTTTATGGGTCGAAGAATTTGCTAGGGAATATTTACAAACTAAATGGGATAATGAAAAAAAGATTTGTGAGTTAATAGATATATTACCAATTGCAAGGGGTCAAATGAAATTAGAAAATGAATTGTCATTACAAAGTTCTAAATTACTTTTTTGCGACACTGACCTCTTGGAAACAAAAGTATATTCAGAACAGTATTTCAATAATTATTGTGATTTTGAATTAGAAAAATATGCTCTGCAAAATCACTATGATTTGTATATTTTAACAGACATCGATATACCATGGGTCAAAGATGATCTTAGGGATAGACCCAATAACAGAAAAGAGATGTTTCTAGCTTTCAAACAAGCTTTAATTAAATATAAAAAACCCTATGTTTTTGTTTCTGGTAATATTGAACATAGAATGAAAACTGCTATTAGTGAAATCAATAAATTATTAGGCTTACAGTAAATTTTTTACTTTTTTGAGTTATATTTGATTAAAATTAATGGGGTGCTACGGCTGAGATTATACCCAATGAACCTGCCAAGTAATTTTGGAAAGGGAAATTGAATCCACGCGAGGTTTATCCTGTTTTTTTTCGTAAATATTTTTATATGAAAAGTTTTATTAACCTTATTTTACTATTCTTAACATGCGTTATATTCTCTCAAGAAAAGGTTTTAGATACCATTGAAGGTAAAAAACAAAATTTGGATGAAGTTATTGTAGAGTCTATTAGAGTTAAATACTCTTCCCCAATTAGTCATTCTAACATATCGAAAGCTGAATTAAAATCAAGAAACTTGGGGCAGGATCTTCCTGTTTTGTTAAACTTTTTACCCTCAATAGTAACAACTTCTGATGCAGGTGCAGGCATAGGGTATACTGGAATTAGAATCAGAGGAGTAAGTGCTCAATCTACTAATATAACCATTAATGGTATTCCTTTTAACGATACAGAATCTTTAGGAACTTATTGGGTTAATTTACCAGATTTTGCTTCATCTATTGAAAGTTTACAAGTTCAAAGGGGAGTAGGAACATCAACAAACGGTTCAGGTGCTTTTGGAGCTAGTATTAATATATTAACTGATGCTAATTCTGTAAAACCTTATGCTGAAATTTCAAATACTATTGGTAGTTACAACACATTTAAACACACAATAAAATTTAGCACAGGTGAAATTAATAATGCTTTTGAATTTTCAGGAAGATTTTCTAAAATTGACTCTGATGGATACATTGATAGGGCTTTCTCAGATTTAAAATCTTATTTTTTGCAAGGCTCTTATAAAATGGGAGGAACTTCAGTAAAAGTTTTAACTTTTGGAGGACATGAAAAAACTTACCAGTCATGGTATGGTGTCACAAAAGAACAAATTAAAGAAAACAGACGACAAAATCCTTACACATATGAAAATGAAATCGATAATTATAAGCAAGATCATTATCAAATCCACTGGAATGAGCAATTAAATCAAAGTTGGTCAACAAATCTTGGTTTGAATTATACATATGGACGTGGTTATTTTGAACAGTTCAGAAAAGACGATTCGATTGAAACATATGGTGAAATAGTGTCTTCAGATATTGATCAAAATGGGACAGAATTAGGAACAACTGATTTAATAAGACGACGCTGGTTAGATAATGATTTTTATGTCTTAAACGCCTCGCTATTGTATGAGAGCAGTAAATTCAACATGACTTTTAGTGGCACTTATAGTAACTACAGCGGGGATCACTTTGGAGAGGTGATTTGGGCTCGACAATTTAATCAAAATGCTAAAATTCGAGACAGGTATTACCAGGGAAATGGTAAAAAAACAGATTTGAGTTTTTTTATGAAGACTTCCTATTCTTTAAACAAAAAGATAGAACTTTATGGAGATATTCAACTTAGAAATATAATATATAAAACCAGAGGTTTAACCTCAGATTTGGTTAATATGAAATTAAATGAATCCAACAGCTTTTTTAACCCAAAGTTTGGATTTTCTTATACATTAAATCCAAGTGCGATGCTTTATTTTTCCTACGCAAGAGCTAATCGCGAGCCAAGTAGAGGAGATTATGAAAGTAATTCAAATATAAAGCCAGAACAATTAAATGATTTTGAACTAGGTTGGCGATATAGAAAGAATGGAATTAGATTGAATCTTAATTCTTACTACATGTTATATAATGAACAATTAGTATTAACGGGAGCTCTTGATGATGTAGGTAGTCCAATAAGAACTAATAGTGGCTCTAGTTACAGAGTTGGAATTGAAGCAGATGCTAAAATTCAAGTTTCTAAAATTTTTAGTATCGAATCTAATTTTACAATTAGTTCTAATAAAAATAAACAGATATTATCTCCTTATAATGGAATTATTTTTGATTTTGGAAAAACTAACATCTCTTTTTCTCCAAATTTTATTAACTCAAATGTATTGGTGTATAGTCCCTTAGAAAATTTCAAACTAAGCTTGTTGTCAAAATATGTTGGTATGCAATATATGGGAAATACGGATGCTGAAAATTCAAAATTAGACAGTTATTTTTTAAATGATTTTAATATCTCTTATGAAATTAATTCTAATTCAATATTTAAATCTATAATAGTTACCGGACTTGTAAATAATATTTTAAATACTGAATACATTTCTAACGGATATTATTATACTTACGACGACACGTGGTCATCGCCTGGTTCCATCCAAACTTTAGATGGTGCTGGTTATTATCCTCAAGCAACCCGAAATTTTTTATTGGGCTTGACTTTGAAGTTTTAACTAAACTAATTGCGAGTTCAATATTTTTTTTCGGTAATCTGAGGGGCTGATTAAATTAATCTTTTTAAAAGATCTATTGAAATGTGAGTAATTGTTAAAACCACATTCGTAACTAATATTCTTAATGTCTTTGTCTGATTGTGTTAACAATTTTAGAGCATTATTAATTCTGTATTCAATCAAAAATTGTATAAAAGTTTTGTTTGTTTGACTTTTAAAGTATCGACAAAACGAAGGGACTGTCATATGAACCTCTTTAGCAACCTTTTCTAACGAAACTTCTTTTTTATAATTATCTTTTATGAAATTAAAAGCTTTTCTGATTCTTTCATTTTCATTAATTCCATTAATATTATAATTACTAATATCTAAAATTTCATAATTTTTAGATCTGGACAAATCATTTAGAATCGTAATTAATGTTATTACTTTTTGAAAACTTGTTTCGTACTGTAAGCCTAACATTGCTAATCCAATTTTTTTTTTAATATCTCCCTCAAAAACTATCCCTTTTTTTGATGTTTTTAATAAATTGAAAATGTTTTTGAATTCAAATACTTCTTTTAAAGAATCACCTAAAAAATTTTCTTTAAATTGAATGACCACTTCTTTTCTTTCGTCATCAAAATAATCTGTGAATCCAGTATGTGGAAGATTTGAACCAACTAAAATTAAAAGTCCGTCGTTATAATTGGATAAATTTAATCCAACTTGTCTTTTTCCAGACCCATTATTAACATAAACGAGTTCTATTTCTGGATGATAATGCCATTTTTGATGTTTTTCTGCTGGATTGTGGTTGCTGTTACCATATATATTATAACTAAACGATTTATTCTCAAAAGAAATAGGTTCTAATTCTAATTTCATTAAATTATTAGTTATAAATTATTGAACAAATATATTATTTTAATTTTAAATTCAATATAAAGTATAATTATGTTAAAATAGTATATGTATTAGGTAATTTAAATAAATTATTTAATTAATTATTGATTTACTTTTGAATAAAATTAATAATTATGAATAAAATCATCTTCTTTCTATTAATCACAAATTTTTCCTTTGCTTCTTTAGATTTAAATTATAATTCATCTGTTGAAGAATTAATGTTAAAAAGTATAAAATCAAATAATTTTGATAATGTTCAAAAATTACTATTTGAACGTAAGATATCCTCTAGAAAAATTGTTGATGGTAAACCACTCTTGGTTCATGCAGTAATTAACGATAATCCCAATATTGTAAATTTACTTATTCGTTTTGGAGCCCAGCCCTTTATTGATGTCTGCTCTGAAGGTTTGAATGCAATGGAATGGTCAGTAAAATCAAATAGTTATTACGCAAGAGCAGAACTTATAGTAATTAAGATATTTCATAACTAGAGTAACTTTTTTTTTCATAAATTTGCGCTATGAAAAAAATTTTAAGTTTTTTTTTAATAGGCGTTCTAAGTTTTCCAACTTTTTTTGGTCTATATCATTATATTCTTGAAGATCATCATTTTTGCGATGAGCAAAATGTGCATTTTCATGAATTAGATATAAACTGCTCTACTTGTGATTTTATTAGAGTAAGCTTTGATTATAATGATTATCAAATAGATTTCTCTTACTATCAATTTATTGATGTAAATAAAAATACAATTCCTTTTAAGGAAACATACTTTACTCGTTTATTTAATTTTTTTGATAATAGGGGCCCCCCTACAATTGTTTAATTTTTACAATCAAACAATTAAAACAATAAATTAAATAATCATCATGAAAAATATTTTAAATTATGCCCTAGTGGCATTAGTGCTACTAAGCACAAACAGTGTTATATCTCAAAATATGCAAGAGAATGACACGATAGTAACTGTAAATCTTGACGAAGTAGTGCTATCCACTCCTTTTAAAGAGTCATTAAAGAATAATGTATTAAAAGTCAATAAATTAAACTTTAAAGACTTAAATATTACTAAATCAATAAACTTTTCTAATTCAATCCAAGAAATCCCTGGAATTTCTATAATTTCCACAGGTCCTGGTATTTCAAAGCCTGTCATTCGTGGACTAAGCTCTAACAGAGTTGTTGTATTTAATCAATACATGAGACAAGAAAATCAACAATGGGGAGCAGAACATGGAATGGATATTAATGGTTTTGGAATAGAATCTGTTGAGTTAATTAAAGGCCCAGCGTCTGTCTTGTATGGTTCTGATGCCATTGGAGGTGTCATTTATGTGAATCCTGACTCCTATACAAGTGAAGATTTTGAAGTTGAAATTGGAAGTTTTTTTAATTCAAATTATAGTGGGCTTACCAATAATTTAGGAATTAAAGGAAGTTTAAATAACCTTAGTTACCTTATTCAGGGAAGTATGGTTGATAATAAAGATTTTGAAACGCCACACGGAAAAGTAGAAAACACTTATTATGATAATAAAGATTTTAAATTTGGATTAGGTTATAAATCCAAAAAATTTATTACAGATTTAAGATTTAATATTACAAAAACAAAACTTGGAATTACTCACGGAGATGAAGATCACGATGAACATGGTGATGAGGATCACGACGATGAGGATCACGAAGATGAGGATCACGATGACGAGGATCACGAAGGTGAAGACCATGAAGAGGAAGAGAGTTATCAAGATTTGACAAACTCCATACTGACTTGGAAAAATACTTTTATTTACGATAATAAGTCTGAGTTTGAAATAATTTTGGGTCGTAGTTTCAATAACAGAAAAGAATTTGGTCATCACGACGAACATGAGGAAGGTGAGGATCATGATGATGAAGACGAAGACCATGATGAGGATGAAGACCATGATGAGCATGAAGGAGAGGCACACATTGATTTTGATTTAAACACCACAACAGTTGATTTGAAATATTTATTTCCAAAAACTGAAAAATCAGAGTTTGTTATTGGTTCAAGCATTATGTCTCAAGAAAATAAAAATAATGGAGAAGAGTTTTTAATTCCTGATGTCGAGAAAAATGACATTGGTTTTTATGGAATTTCACATCTACATACTCAAGGTGGTGATTTCATGTTAGGACTTAGAACTGATTTTAGAAAAATTAAAAAAATAGGTTTTGATAAAAGCTATAGCAGTCTTACGGCTTCATTTGGGTATAAGGTGATGTTAGAAGATAAAGGAATAATGAGGCTAAATTTATCTAGCGGATATAGAGCTCCTAATCTTTCTGAATTATTTGCAGAAGGTGTTCATCATGGAACAGCACAATATGAAATAGGAAACATAGATTTAGCGGAAGAAAAAAGTTTTCAAGCTGATTTCACTATAGAAACATATACTTCAAACTCAACATTTGGGGTGGATGTTTTTATTAATAAATTAAGTAATTTCATTTATTTAGATCCAACAGGAAATACTATCGATGGTATGCCAGTTTATAATTATGTACAAAATGATGCTACTTTATTGGGAATGGAATTATATGCCGACAGAGAAACATCATTTGATTGGTTATCTTATAAAACATCACTATCATTATTGAACGGGAAAAAGTCTGGAGGGTTTTTACCATTAATGCCTCCTATTACTTTTAAACATTCATTTAATTTTGATTTTGGCAATAATCATTTTGAATTAAGAGCCCTAGCTAAAGGTGAAAAGAAAAACTTGGCTTTATTTGAAACCAAAACGAACTCATATCTAGTTGTGGGTGTTTCAGGTTCTCATAACCTTAATTTATTAGATAATAATATCGATCTAAGTTGGTCAGTCAATAATTTATTTGACACAGAATATTATGATCATTTATCAAGACTTAAAAATATTGGTATTTATGAAATGGGAAGAAATATTTCCATTGGCTTAAATTATAAATTCTAAAACCTCTTATGGCAATTCAATTAGATATTCTGATTGAATTGCCATTTTTTTCTGAAAAATATGATAGCATTGGGTAGGTGCTTTCATTTATTTCTGACAGTATTTGTCCAGTTGCTAAACTGTAATTATAGTTTTCACAAGAACATGTGGATTGCACCCCAGAAATTGACATCTTGGAGCATTCCGAAGGGTAATGATTTGGGCAGCTTGCTTCCCAGGCCATTATTTGATCATTTATATTAAAAAGTAATAAACCTTTAATACCACCATTTTCCACATAAATTGAGCCACCACTGTATCTTAAATTATCATACTGAGGAAGATTGAGATTTATGGTTTTTTCAAATGAAATGTTTTGTAAATACGGGTTATTATTTATTCTTTCTTTAGAACAAGAAATAATAATTAAAAAAAACAGTAAAAAATGACTTTTTTTTTTGCTAAAATTCATAATCATTGAAAGTAAGTAAAAAATAATTCATTTAATAATTTTGTATATTTGGTTATCCCATTTAAATAGGGATTTTTTTTTAAATAGATAACGATGAGTGAGGTTTCTTATTATACTAAAGAAGGGTTAAAAAAATTAAAAGACGAGTTAAATCATCTTAAAGATATTGAAAGACCTAAAGCTTCAAACGCCATAGCTGAAGCAAGAGATAAAGGTGATTTAAGTGAAAACGCTGAATACGATGCTGCTAAGGAAGCACAAGGGATGTTAGAAATGAAAATTTCTAAAATGGAAGATATTGTTGCTAATGCTAGATTAATTGATGAATCGCAACTTGATTTATCTAAGGTTTTAGTTTTATCCAAGGTAAAGATTAAAAATCTAAATAATCAAATGGAAATGAATTATACACTAGTTGCAGAAAGCGAAGCCGATTTAAAGTCTGGAAAAATATCTGTTAATTCACCAATCGGAAAAGGATTACTTGGAAAAAAAGTAGGTGAAGTTGCAAAGGTCACAGTTCCCAACGGAACTTTGAAGTTTGAAATCATTTCAATTAACAGATAACTGATTTGGGATCAATTTTCAGCAAGATTATTAAAAACGAAATACCGTGCTATAAAATAGCTGAAACAGAAAATTGTTTTGCTTTTTTGGATGTAAACCCAAATTCATTAGGACATACCCTTTGTATCCCTAAAGTTGAAGAAGACTATATTTTCGACCTAGAATCAAAATTATATAGTGATTTACTAAATTTTTCTAAAGTCATAGCTATTGCTATAAAAAAAGCAATACCATGCGAAAGAGTGGCCATGTCAGTAATTGGGTTAGAAGTTCCTCATGCTCATGTGCATCTTATTCCAATAAATTCAATGAAAGATGTCGATTTTAAACACAAAAAAAAATGTAGTCACGAGAATTTTGAGGAAATTGCAGAAAAAATTAAGAACTTTCTATAATCAAGGGTAGGCTTATCACCAATGTTGACCCACTATTAATCTTAGAATCTTTTACATATATATTACCGCCATGGTACAAATTTATAATTCGTTTTGACAAGGATAAACCCAATCCCCAACCTTTTTTCTTTAATGAAAAGCCAGGATTAAATATTTTATTATAATTTTCTTTTAAAATTCCTTTTCCGCTATCCTTAATCTCTACTTGAACATTACTATTTGATTTTAATACATTTATTTCTATAATTCCTTTTCCATTCATAGAGTCAATAGCATTTTTAATTAAATTTTCAATTACCCATTCAAACAAAGTTTTATTAATTCTAAAATGGATAACTTCATTACAAGGGTTAAATTTTAATTCAATTAGTGAAGAATTTCTTTTGTTTAAATATGTAATGAAATTATTCAATGTTTCATTTACATTTTCTTTAGAAAGCTTGGGAACAGACCCTATTTCAGAAAATCTTTTTGTGATTTTATTTAACCTTTCTATATCTTTTTCAATTTCAGCAATAATATCACTGTCAATTTTTTCATCTTTTAGTATAGTAGACCAACCCATTAAAGAAGACAATGGAGTGCCTATTTGATGAGCTGTTTCCTTAGCAAATGAAGCCCAAATTTTATTTTGATTTGAAGTAATTGAAGATTTGTAATATATAAATAAAGTAATTGAAAATAGTAATCCAACAATTAAAAGGCCGAATGGATAAAATTTAATTTTATATAGAATTGGTGAATTGCCATAATACAATTTTTGATTAATACTATTACTATATTTAATTAGTATTGGATCATTTTCAATAGATATTTTCTCTAATACATTTTTTAATTTAATAGAATCTATTTCAATAATATTATTCTCAAAAATATTTTTATGAGATAATATTTTACCATTGGCATCAACTTGTATTATGGGATTTTCAAAACTTTCAGTTAATATCATTAACGTTAATTCTCCAATATCATCGTCTAAATTCTTATTTTCAATAAAGTTTTTCTGAGCTGAAGCCCAAAGTTCTATTTTTTTACGCTCCTCACTTCTTGTATAATCTATTATTTTATTTGTGTTGATTAGTATTAAAAACACACCTATAGCCAGTGATATTGCAAGGGTTAATCTAAGTATATTGAAACTTGGGTTAGTTTTGATCAAAATATTGTTAATATAATCTAATATAAAAGTTTTTTTTCCTTTAGTTGTGCACTAAAATTTATTTAATTTTAGAGTTAATTTATATATTATGGATATTACAGGCAAGTTAAAGTTGATAAATGAGACCAAAGAATATGGATCAAATGGTTTTAAAAAAAGAGAAGTAGTTATTACAACTGAAGAACAATACCCGCAAGATTTATTAATTGAATTTATTCAAGACAAGTGTGATCTTTTAAATTCATATCAAGTTGGTCAATCTGTAAAGGTAGACATTAACCTTAGAGGACGAGAATGGGAAAGTCCACAGGGAGAAATTAAATATTTCAACTCTATTCAAGGATGGAGAATAGAAAAATTATTTTCTGAAAATGATGATTCTGCCATTCCACCTGTTCCTCCAGCTGAAGCATTTGAGCCTGCAGATGAGATAAATAAAGAAGAGCCAGACGATCTTCCATTTTAGTAAAGATGCATAAGCTTGACAGCGAACATATATTTCCATCTCCACTTAATGCTAGTAAAGAGGGAATAGTTGCTGTTGGTGGAGATTTAGACCCTCAAAGGATATTACTCGCTTATAAAATGGGAATTTTCCCATGGTTTGAAAATGATAATGAATTATTTTGGTGGAGTCCTGATCCAAGGATGGTACTATTTCCTGAAAAATTAAGAATATCTAAATCAACAAAAAAAATTTTAAAGAATAACCCATTTCAAATTACATTCAACAAGTCTTTTATGGAAGTTGTCAATGCCTGTGCAAAAGTTAAAAGGTTTGGACAAAATGGTACTTGGATAACTGATGGTTTAATGAAGGCTTATAAAATACTACATGACAAAGGGTATGCCTATTCTGTTGAAGTTTGGGAAAATTACGAATTAGTAGGAGGGCTTTATGGAATTGATTTAGGAAACGTTTTTTGCGGGGAAAGTATGTTTACAAAAACAAATAATGCAAGTAAAATAGCTTTTATTTTTTTGGTAAAGGAGCTATTAAAAAATGACTATAAATTAATTGATTGCCAGGTTCCAAGCGCTCATTTAAAAAGTTTAGGTGCTGAAATAATTCCTAGATCAGAATTTTTAAAATACTTAGCTTAATTTTTTTATTTTTTTTTGAAAATCATCAATACTTAAAGCATTGCTAAGTTTAAAATCTCCAATGCTGGTTCTTATTAACTTATGTAAGTAAGCACCAACTTTTAACTCTTTTCCGAAATCATTTGCAATAGACCTTATGTAGGTTCCTTTACTACATTCAATTTCAAAATCAATAAGTGGAAGTTTAACTGAATTAAGTTCAAATTTAAAAATATTTATTTCACGCTTTTTAAGTTTAACCTGCTCACCTTTTCTAGCATAATCATAAAGTTTCTTTCCATTGACCTTAAGAGCTGAATAAATAGGTGGAGTTTGATTTATACAGCCTAAAAATTTTTTAGCAGTAGCTTCCAGTATGTTTGAATCAATATTTTCAATTGAACTTTTTGAATCAATTTCTGTTTCTAAATCAAACGAAGGAGTGGTTGCTCCAAGAAAGAAAGTTCCACAATATCCTTTCTTTTCATTTTGAAATTCAGTAATTTTTTTGGTTAGTTTTCCAGTACAAATAATAAGAAGTCCCTGTGCCAATGGATCTAAAGTTCCAGCATGACCGACTTTAATTTTTTTTAAATCATATGAAGATTTGATTAACCATCTTATTTTGTTCACAACCTGGAAAGAGGTCCAACCAACCGGTTTGTTTATTAAAATTAATTTTCCATTAATAAAAGATTCTTTACTAAAATTCATTTAGGTTGAATAAATAATACATATGGAGCCGAGAATGATACAATATATCGAGAAATAATAAAGTTTACTTTTTTTAACCAATGAAATCATCCATTTACACGCTAGGAGTCCGGTGAAAAAAGCAGAAAAGAAACCAAGCGAAAGTGAAATTAAATCAAAATTTTGGAAGTTTATATCAGTTTCAATTAATGATTTAGCCATGCTTCCAAGAATTAACGGAATTACCATTATAAATGAGAATCTAGCAGCTTTTTCTCTATCAATTCCCAAAATAACAGCTGAGGCTATTGTTGCTCCACTTCTTGAAATTCCAGGTAAAATTGCCACGGCTTGAGCAATACCAATTAAAAAACTATTTTTAAAACCAATTTTATTTTTTTTCATTTTGAGAAAATCGGAAAGAAATAAAAGTAAGGCTGTTATAAAAAGCATCGAACCTACCAGAATTAAATTTCCATCAAATAAAGAGTTTATATTTTCCTCAAAAAAAAGACCAATGAAAACTGCTGGAATCATTGAAATTATTATTTGAACAGAAAAACTATGAGAGTCGTTACAATTGGAGCTAAATAATCCATTAATTATTTCCATTAGTTCTTTTCTGAAAAAAAAGATGGTACTAAAAGCAGTTGCACAGTGTAGAACAATTGTAAAAAGGAGACTTTCTTTATTTGAAAGTGTATTTCCTAAAATTACTTTGGAAATCTCTAAATGACCACTTGATGAAATTGGCAGAAATTCAGTTAAACCTTGTATGACACCTAACATAATGGATTCTAAATAATCCATTATGTTATTTATTTTTTGGTTTTAATAAAATAGCGTAAACTTGAATTCCAAATCCGATTAAAACTAGGGTTGGTGCTAATCTAATTCTCCTAAAATTATATATTTCAGGGTTATAAACATTTGGATCTTCACTCCCTCCACCAGACATAAGTACAAAGCCAACCGCTATAAAAACTATTCCAATTAACATTACTTGGAAGTTTTTCTTTTCAAAAATAAAATCTTCAGTATTTTTTTTATTTTTTTTCATTTAATAAAGTTGATCAATTTTTAATTTTAAAAATCTTTGAGTAGCAAGATAAGTACATATTGATGTAATAACTATACTGAAAAGTAATATACTGGTAAATAGTCCAAGTATTATTTCAATTTCAGAAATTAAGTTTAATTCAATAACATTTTTCTCAATGTATAATAACGAAAAACTTAAAAAACTAATCGCTATAAATGAACTTATGATGCCAAGATAAATATGAGTATTAATAAAGGGTTTTCTAATGAATTTTTTTGTTGCCCCAACTAATTGCATTGTTTTAATAATCATTCTATTAGAGTATATGGAAAGTCTTATGGAACTGTTAATAATTAAAATAGAGATAACTAAAAAAAACGAAGCGAATATCAAAACCCAAAATTTAATTTTCATTAAATTTTCATTAATTAACGAAACTAAAGGAGCGTCATAACGAACTTCATCTACAAATTTTATTTCACTAAAATTTTTTGAAATTTGATTTAGTATGTCCGATTTAACAAAGTCAGATTTTAAATAAATGTCAATTGAGTTTAATATTGGATTAGTTCCTAAAAATTCTAAAAAATTTTCTTCAATTTCTTCAATTAATATTTCGGCACCCTTCTCTTTTGAAATATAATTCATGGAACTGGTATAATCTTTTAATCTAATTTTTTTTTGAATTTGAGCTATTTCAATTTTTTTTGCTGAATCTTTTAAATAAATTGTGATAGGAATTTTTTCTTTAAAATCATTTGATATTTTTTTTGCATTGAAAGCAAGGAGAAAAAATGCACCCATTATGTAGAGTACAATAGAAATACTAATGGTAACAAAGAAATAAGATGACAGTAATCTTTTGTTTTTATTTTTTGACAAATTATTTTTGTTTTAGTAAAAATAACAAACCCTTTTTAATTTTTACATAGATCATTTAAACTTTTCCTATTCCTACAATAAATGTATTTTTGTTACTTTATTTAACAATATGTCTTATAACTTTAAAGAAGTTGAATCTAAGTGGCAAAAATATTGGTCAAAAAATCAAGTTTTCAAAGCTTTAAATAACAAGAGCTTGCCCAAATATTATGTAATGGACATGTTTCCTTATCCTTCTGGAGCAGGCCTTCACGTAGGCCATCCGCTTGGCTATATAGCAAGTGATATTTACTCAAGATTTAAAAGGCATAAAGGATTTAATGTATTACACCCTCAAGGTTATGATTCATTTGGACTACCAGCAGAACAATATGCTATTCAAACTGGAAGACACCCAGTTGAAACTACGAATGAAAATATTAAAAGATATCGTGAACAATTAGATCGATTAGGCTTCTCTTTTGATTGGTCTAGAGAGATCAGAACATCGAACAAAGATTATTATAAATGGACTCAATGGATGTTTATAAAACTTTATAATTCATGGTATGATTTTGATTCAGACAAATCTAAACCAGTTGAAGAATTAGTTAATATTTTTGAAAAAAAAGGAAATAAAAATATTAATGCATGTGTCTCAGATGCAATAGAATTTTTTAACTCTGAAGAATGGAATCTTTTTTCTGAACCTAAAAAAGAAAATATTTTACTGTGTTACAGATTAGCTTATTTGTCTGAAATTGATGTGAATTGGTGTCCCAAATTAGGGACTGTTTTGGCTAATGACGAAGTTGTGGACGGTTTGTCAGAAAGAGGAGGTCATGAGGTTATTAGAAAAAAAATGACTCAGTGGAGTATTAGAATTTCTGCTTTTTCAGAAAGGTTATTAAATGGACTTAATAATATTGACTGGCCGGATCCTTTAAAGGAAATGCAAAGAAATTGGATAGGAAAATCTGAAGGAGCTTTAGTAAAATTTGATATTGAGAATTTTGAAAAAGAAATTGAAGCTTTCACAACCAGAGCTGATACAATTTTTGGCGTTACATTTATCACTTTAGCACCAGAACATCCTTTTGTCAGTAAAATAACATCAAAAGAAAATAAAAGTAAAGTAGATGATTATATACTAGAATCTTCAAAAAAAACTGAAAGAGATAGAATTTCTGATGTTAAAACAATAAGTGGTGTTTTTACAGGTGGATATGCTATTCATCCTTTAACCAAAAAAAAACTTCCTATTTGGATTTCAGATTATGTTTTGGCAAGTTATGGAACTGGTGCAGTTATGGCTGTTCCTTGTGGTGATCAAAGAGATTATAACTTTGCTAAATTTTTTAAAATACCAATAATAAATATTTTTAAAGATATTGATATCTCCAAAGAAGCTTACCATTCTAAAGAAAAGTTTGAACTAATAAATTCTAAATTTTTAGATGGCATGAACTTTAGTGAAGCAACCTCAAAAGCAATAAAAGAACTGGTTAAGATAGATAAAGGCGTTCATAAAATAAACTATAAATTGAGAGATGCAGTTTTTAGTAGGCAAAGATATTGGGGAGAACCATTCCCAGTGTATTATAAAAATAACTACCCCGTAATGATTAATGAAAAATATTTACCAATTATATTACCTGATGTAGATAAATATTTGCCAACAGAAGACGGAAAACCCCCCTTAGGAAATTCAAAGTGCTGGGCCTGGGATATTAAAAAAAATATGATCGTTGAAAATTCGCTAATTGATAACAAGAATATCTTTCCAATGGAGCTCAACACAATGCCTGGTTGGGCTGGAAGCTCATGGTATTTTAACAGATATATGGATCCAAATAATAGTGACTTTTTTGCCTCTAAACAGTCTTTGGATTATTGGAGAGAAGTTGATTTATATGTTGGAGGAAGTGAACATGCTACAGGTCATTTGTTATATTCAAGGTTCTGGCAATATTTTTTATATGACCACAATTTAGTGCCAGTGCCAGATTATGCTAAAAAATTAATTAATCAGGGTATGATTTTAGGAAATAGTGCATATGTATACAGGTTAAATGGTTCTGATAAATATTTTTCTTGTGGTCTTGTAAAAGATAAAAATGTTCAAGCAATTCATGTGGATATTAAATTTGTTAATTCAAATAATGAACTCAATATTGATGAACTTAAAAACTGGCAACCTCAATTTTCTAATTCAAAATTCGAACTGGAAAACAATAAATTTTTTGTAAAAAGAGAGGTTGAAAAAATGTCAAAATCTAAATATAATGTAGTCAATCCAGATGATATATGTGATAAATATGGAGCTGATACGTTAAGATTATATGAGATGTTTCTTGGTCCAATTGATCAAGCTAAACCCTGGAATACCGCAGGAATTACTGGAACATTTTCTTTTTTAAATAAATTTTGGAATCTATTTTATAAAAACGATATTTTTTTAATAAATGACCAAGAACCCTCAAAAGATGAATTAAAAATACTTCATAAAACAATAAATAAAGTTAGTCAAGACATAGAGAATTTTTCTTTTAATACGGCCGTTAGTGCGTTTATGATTTGTGTTAATGAATTGAATTCGTTGAATTGTAATAATAGGTTAATCTTAAAAGATCTTTGTGTTCTTCTTTCTCCTTTTGCCCCTCACATTTGTGAAGAATTGTGGAATAAATTAGGAAACAATCAATCTATTTCTAAAGTGAATTATCCAATTTTTAATCCAGAGTTCGTTAAAGAAAGTAATATCGAATATCCAGTTTCTTTTAATGGTAAATTAAGGTTTAAATTAAACTTAGATATTTCTTTGAATATTGATGAAATAAAAAAAATTATCTTAAATCACGAAAAAACACTTAAATATCTTGATGACAAAGAAATAAAAAAAGTAATTATTGTTCCTAAAAAAATAATCAATATAGTTTGTTAAATGCTTTTTATAAAATTTTTTAATGATTGATAGTGTTGAAATAATCGGTTTGACAGCTGCGATATTGACAACTGTAGCTTTTATTCCACAAGTTATTAAAGTTATTTCTACTAATTCTTCAAAGGGCCTTTCTTTGACTACTTTTATAATCTTTATTATTGGAGTAATTTTATGGTTTATATATGGGTTTTTTAAGTCCAGTATTTCAATGGTACTAGGAAATGGGGTTACTTTCTTTTTAGCTTTAATTATAATAGTCTATATAATAAAAAACAAAAAAACTAATTTATAGAAATTTGTCTATCAATCTGTTGTTCCAATGATATAAAGGTTTCTGTTCTTGAGATACCCTCAATTGTTTGAATTTTTTTATTTAAAAGAGCCATTAAATCTTCATTGTTTTTACACAAAACTTTAATTAAAACACTCCAATTCCCAGTTGTGTAATGACATTCTAGAATTTCGGGCATTTTTTTCATTTCTTTGATTGCAGCTGAATTTCTTTCGGCTTTGTCAAAATAAACTCCAATAAATGCCAAAGTAGTTAAGCCTAATGCTTTGGGATTAAGTTTTAGATATTGACCAGAAATCAATCCAGAGTCATTTAATTTTTTTATTCTTTGATGAATTGCAGCACCAGAAATTCCAATTTTTCTGGAAATTTCTAATATGGGAGTTCTAGAATTATTAGTTAATTCTACTAAAATTTTTTTATCAATACCGTCAATTTTCACAACTAAATTTTTAAAACAATATCCTCAGCAATTCTTTTACTTGAACCAGGTTCCCCTAATAAAGAAATTAAGCTATCATACTTATCTAATAAACGATTTCGGTTATTTAAATCTAAAACTTTTTTTAATTCTTTGATAATATTTTTTTCTGAACAATCATATTGAATTAATTCTTTAATTAGTTCCTGGTTCATTATTAAATTAACTAGTGAAATAAATTTAATTTTTACGAAAAATTTTGCTAATAAGTAACTTATTAAACTTGTTTTATAGCAAACAACCTGAGGAATTTTAAGAATGGCTGTTTCTAAAGTAGCCGTTCCGCTGGTAACTAAAGCAGCTTTAGATCTTGAAAGTAAGCTATAAGTCTTTGATTTTAAAACTTTAATATTTTTATCTTTTATTATATTATTATAAAACTCTAACTCGATATTTGGTGCTCCAGCAATTACAAATTGATATTTTGGAAAGTGATTTACAACACCTAACATGATTCCTAACATTTTTTTTATTTCTTGTTTTCTACTTCCAGGTAAAATTGATATAATTTCTTTATTATTTTCATCAGAAAAGTCTTTATTTTGAGAATCTTTAAAATTCTTGATGCTGTCAAGTAATGGGTGTCCAAGAAATTTCACTTTAAAACCATGCTTTTTTTCAAAAAATTCTTTTTCAAAAGGTAGTATTACATATAAATAGTCAATATATTTTTTTATTTTTTTAATTCTACTTTCTCTCCATGCCCAAATTTGAGGTGCTATGTAATAAATTGTTTTAAATTTATTTTTTTTAGCCCACTTGGCAATTCTTAAATTAAAGCCAGGATAGTCAATAAATATAATTTTATCTGGATTGAACTGTAAGATATCATCTTTACAAAATCTTATGTTTTTTAAAATTATTTTTAAATTTAGAATTACTTCATAAAATCCCATAAAAGATAATTCTTTAAAATGCTTAACTATTTTTGCTCCTGCATTTTTCATTTTATCCCCTCCCCAAGCTCTTATTTCGGCCTTGTTATCAAATTTAATAATCTGCTTTATTAAGTTAGAACCGTGTAAATCTCCTGAGGCTTCTCCCGCAATTATATAATACTTCATAGTCGTATTAAAAATTCCAATTTTTAATTTTGTTTATACTTTTATGATCTGTCATATCAAATTTTACTGGGACTATAGAAATGAAACCATTTTCTAAGGCCCATTCGTCAGAATCACTTTTGTGATCCTCGTTGATAAATTCACCTGTTAACCAGTAATATTCTTTTCCTTGTGGATTTTTTCTTTTATCAAATTTTTCAATCCAATAAGCTTTAGCTTGTCTGCAAATTTTTATTCCTTTTATTTCTTTTTCTAATAATTTAGGAAAATTAACATTTAAAGCATTTCCCTTTGGAATTCCCTTTTCTAAAGATCGTAAAGTTATTTTTTTAACATAATTTCTAAGACTTTCAAAATCAGCATTCCATCTGTAATCTAATAAAGAGAATCCAATTGCTGGAACTCCTTCAATACTAGCTTCTAATGCTGCACTCATAGTTCCAGAATAAATCACATTAATTGAGGAATTTGATCCGTGATTTATACCAGAGACACATATATCAGGTTTTCTTTTTAAAATTTCATTAATCCCCAATTTAACACAGTCTGCAGGTGTACCCGAGCAAGAATATTCTAATTGTGGACCATTATCAATCTTTACCTTATTTGAGTGTATGGTTGAATTTATTGTAATAGCATGCCCCATAGCTGATTGAGGACTATCAGGAGCAACCACAACCACGTCTCCAATTTCATTCATAACAGAGATTAACGTCCTTATTCCAGGAGCTATAATACCATCATCATTTGTTACTAATATTAACGGTTTTTTTGACATTTATAAATTTTGAGTAAAAATACAGAAAAGAATATATCTTTAAATATTAACTCATTAAGAGATATTTTTTTTAAAAATGAATTGTTTAGCATGATTTTTGTCCTAATTTATTAAATTTACTAAGCTTATACTTAAAATTTTGATGAAACGTAAAATAATTATATTCTTTATCACTATCTCCTTTGCACTTGCTAGTTGGAAATTAATTAATCCAACTTTTGACAATTCTAATAAAGATAAATTACTAATTGAAATCATAAAGTATGTTTTAGAAAAGTATCATTATAATTCTATTGAAATAAATGATGAATTTTCTGAAAAAATGTTTGATGCTTATATTGAACTTTTAGATTCCCAAAAAAAGTACTTTTTGTCTTCAGATATTCGAGAATTTAAAAAGTATAAGCTAAAATTAGACAACCAATTGATAGATTATGATTTATCTTTTTTTAACTTATCATATGATAGATTGATGCAAAGAATATCTGAAGTGGAAGAGTTTTATCCAACTTTATTAGATATTCCTTTTGATTTTTCAAAAAAAGAAGCAATTAATTTAGATTTTGAAAACATATCATTTCCAAAAAATAATATTGAAAGAAAGGATAGATGGAGAAAACAATTTAAATACACTGCATTAGATATATATGATTTAAAAATTTCAGATCAAAAATCTAATCTTAAAAAAAATAATGATTTTGAGTCTAAAACAGATGAAGAAATTATTCAAGAATCTATTGAACTAGTAGAAAAAAACATTATTAATCTTTTTGATTTAATGGGTGATTTACAAAGAAAAGATTGGTTTTCAACGTATTTAAATTCATTTGTAATTCAGTTAGATCCTCACACATACTATTTTAAACCTGAAGACAAGGAAAGATTTGATATGACAATTTCTGGAAAGTTTAATGGTATTGGAGCAAGATTATCTAAAGAAGAAGGCGGTATCAAAATTGTTGATATAATATTGGGAGGTCCATTGTGGCGAGATAAAAAAATAGAGATTGGAGATGAAATTATTAAAGTGGGTGAAAAAAACAACAAGCCAGTTGATGTCATTGGCATGAGACTGGAGGATGCAATAAAATTAATTAAAGGCCCAAAAGATTCCGAAGTAAGATTAACTATTAGAAAAAGTATTGATGGTGAAATAAGGGTTATTCCTGTAATTAGAGATGAAATAAAATTGGAAGAAACTTATGCTAAATCAACTTTAATTAAAAAAAATAATAAAAATTATGGATTAATCAGCTTACCAAAGTTTTATGTAGACTTTGATAATTATAAAAACAGAAATTGTGCTTCTGATGTGAAAAAAGAAATAATTAAACTAAAAGAACAAGGAATTGAAGGACTGATTCTAGATTTAAGAAATAATGGTGGCGGCTCTTTACAGACTGTAATAGACATGACAGGTCTTTTTATAAAGGAAGGTCCTGTTGTTCAAGTAAAATCTTTTGGAGACAGAAAACAAGTTGTGTATGATAAAGATCCTTCAATTTTTTGGGATGGTCCTTTGGTAGTTTTAGTGAACCAAATGTCAGCTTCTGCATCGGAAATATTAGCTGCAGCATTACAGGATTACGATAGAGCAGTAATTGTTGGTAGCTCCCAGAGTTTTGGAAAGGGAACGGTTCAAAATGTAATTGATCTTAATAGATTTTTATCTAATAGTCAATTTGATTTAGGAGCCCTAAAAATTACTACTGATATATTTTACAGAATAAATGGTGAATCAGTTCAGGTTGATGGTGTAAAAAGTGATATTACTGTTCCAAATAGGCTTTCTTTTATTCCAATTGGTGAAAATGATGAAAAAAACCCATTGCAGTGGGACCAAATTGGTTCTGCGAATTATAAAAAATGGGATGGATATTTTAATTTAGATGATGTTATCAAATCTGGCAATGAAAATATTGAAAAAAGTAAATATGCAATCCTTGTTAAAGAAAATGCTAAATGGATAGCTTCTAAGCAAAAACCAAAATCTTTAACACTTAATTATCTTGATTACAAGAAGGCCCAAAATGATGATAAAAATTATTTGTCAAGATTTGATGAAATAAAAGAATATAAAAACAACCTTGAATTTGAATTTATAGCTAATGACGAAGTGCTTATTGAAAACTCTAAAGAAATTTTAGAAAGTAGAAATCGATGGAGAAAAGTTTTACAATCTGATTTTCAATTAAACGAGGGTTTAAAAGTTTTAGATAATCTAAAATCAAAAGCTTCTAGTAATAATACTATTATTGCCAAAAAAGATTAATGCTTTCAACAACAAAGTCATTTATTAAAAACAATTTTGGTGTCTCATTCTGTTTATCTTTTATCTTCTTTTGTTTTTTAGTTTCAATTTTTGCTTATTTTATAATTCCTGATGATTCGCAACATTCAAATCAGATGCATCTACCAATCCATTCAAACCCCCCAGGTTTTAAGGCTATTATTTTAGAAATCCCGAATGTTAACGATGACAACCAATCATTTTTAAGCAAGAAGTTGTTTGGAGATAAAAATCCAAATAAAGAAATTTTAATTAAAAATTATGAGCTAAATGATAATGGAATTTCATATATAAATTTCAATAATGAAAATAGAATTATTAAATATTCTTTTGCTGATAAATCTCTTTCTAAAGATGAAATTGAAAGAAAGTATATTTCACAAAGAAAATTTATTTTTGGGACAGATAGTTTTGGAAGAGATGTTTTTGGAAGAATAATGCTTGGAACTAGAGTCTCATTATCTATTGGTTTTATTGCAGTTCTAATATCATTAATAATTGGCCTATCAATCGGGATGATTGGAGGTTATTACGGGGGAATTGTAGATAAAGTAGTTGTGTCAATTATTAATATTTTTTGGTCTATTCCTACTCTATTACTAGTTATTGCTATTTCAATTGCACTGGGAAAAGGATTCTGGCAAGTTTACGTAGCGGTTGGTTTAACAATGTGGGTTGAAGTAGCTAGAGTGGTAAGAGGACAAGTAATTTCTGAAAAAAATAAAGATTACATAGTTGCTACAAAAGTTTTGGGTTTTTCAGATTTAAGAATTTTCATTAAACATATTATTCCTAATATTATTGGTCCTATTTTAATAATTTGCGCTGCAAATTTTGCCTCAGCTATTTTAATAGAAAGCGGATTAAGTTTTTTAGGAATTGGGACGCAACCACCAGTCCCTAGTTGGGGTTCAATGATAAAAGATAATTATCAATTTATAATATTAGGTAAAGGTTATCTAGCATTTATTCCTGGAATTTCAATAATGGTATTGGTAACTAGTTTTATGTTTCTAGGGAACAATCTCCCAGACTTAATTAACAAAAATAAATAATCACCATTTACTTGTTCTTTGAGAATCCAATTTAATATAGATTGCGAAAAGTAAAATGAAAGCCATCAAATTTGACCCACCATAACTGAGAAAGGGTAGAGGAATACCAATTGTTGGTACTAAGCCAATAACCATACCTATATTTACAAAATAATGAGTAAAAATAATTGTTACTGTTGAGTATGAGTATATTTTACTAAAAAGGTTTCTTTGCAAATCTGCTCTTTTCGAAATTCGCAGCATTAAATAGGTATATAGAAAAATTATAAAAGTAGCACCTAAAAACCCCCATTCTTCTCCAACAGTTGAAAAAATATAATCTGTATGTTGTTCTGGAACAAACTTTCCTCTGGTTTGGGATCCTCTTAAAAACCCCTCTCCCAAAATCCCCCCAGATGCAAATGCAATTCTTGATTGATTTGAGTTATATCCAACTCCTCTGTTGTCCTGTTCCAATCCGATGACTACATTAAACCTATCTCTGTGACGTTGTTCAAATACATTATTAAAAATAAAATCAACTGAAAGGACGAATACAGAAAAAATAGCTCCGTATATTAATGTTTTCTTAATCATGTTTTTTTTAAAAAAAATAAAAATCAACACTAGCAGTATTAAAAAAGCTAAAACATATTTCGGAGTGAAAATAATTGTTGTAAAAAATAATAATATAAATCCTACAAATAGATTCATATATATCGATGGAAGACCAACTTTATAGAAAACTAAAATAAAGCTCAAAAAAATAATGATAGTCCCAGGGTCTGGTTGAATACCAATTAGAATTATTGGAATTAAAACAATTAAAAAGGAATAGAACTGGGTTTGTATTGTTTTTAAATTTGAATTAATATCACTTAAATATTTTGCTAATGCTAAAGCTGTAATTGGTTTTGCAAATTCACTGGGCTGTAAACTAAATCCATTAAATTTATACCAAGCTAAAGCCCCGTTAACCTCATTTCCAAAAATAAATAAACATATTAGAGAAATAATAGAAAAAACATATAACAGACTGGAATAACGAATAAAAAAACTAAACGGTAAAAATTGAATAAATAAAAAAATTACTATTGAGAGAATAACAAAAATTAATTGCTTTGTAAAGGTATTATAATTTAATAGTGATTCTAATAGGTATGCTTGAGATGAAGAATATATATTACCTAATCCCAAAATAATAAGTAGGCTTAAAATTGAAACACTGGTCCAATCTATTTTTGTTAGGTTGATTTTACTCATTAATTGAAAAATTAGATTTGGTATAGGGTTTTAAATATTCATTCATTAGATTCCCATTAAAAATATATTTTTCAAGATATTTTCGTTTAATTTTTTTGTTTAAATATTTTTCCATCATTAGACTAGCAATTGGTGCTGCCCACCTTGTTCCCCAGTACCCATTTTCAATAAATACCGCAATTGCAATCTTCGGATTTTCTTTGGGTGCAAATCCTATAAAAATGGAATGATCTGTTAGTTGTTTTCTAACACCATCAATTTTAATGAAATTTTCAGCTGTTCCAGTTTTTCCAACAATTTCAATTCCTCTAATTTTAGAATTCTGAGCAGTTCCTTTTTCAATCACATCATACATTCCTTGAACTATTTTTTCAAAGTGAATAGAATCAATTGAAGAATATTTTTTCTCTCTATATTTCAATTTAATACTATCATTAGATATTTTTTTAACAAAGTGAGGGATTATAAACCATCCTCTGTTAGCGATAGAAGCAGCAATATTACCAAGTTGAATAGGAGTTGTTAAAATTTCTCCTTGTCCAATGCCGTTAGAGATAGTAGTTGCCGCTCTCCATCTGTTATTTGGATACCATTTGTCATAATATTTAGAGTCTGGTATTAAACCAGGTTGACCTAATGGATGATCGTATCCTAAATAATTCCCAAGCCCAAAACTATTTACATGATTTTTCCAGTTATCAATACCTTGCTTTGAGTTCGAGTACTTATCAATTGTTTTTTTATAAATAGTTGCGAAATACGTATTACAGGAATTATATATAGCCTTATTTAAATCGTTGTAAGTTCCTGGCTTACAGTGACATTTCATGAATCTTTTATTTGAATAAAAGTGACCAGCATTACATAATATTTTTGTACTTGGAGTTATAATATCTTCTTGAAGAGCAATTAAACCATTTATTAGTTTAAATGTAGATCCAGGCGGATACATCCCCTGAAGTCCTCTGTCAAATAGTGGCTTTCCAATAGTATCATTTTTTAGTTTCAAATAGTTTGTAGATCTTTCTCTTCCAATTAATAGATTTGGATCAAAACTAGGAGCATTAATAAGTGATAATATTTCACCACTTTCAGGCTCAATAGCTATGATACTCCCGAATTTATTAATCATCAAAGAATCTCCATAAACTTGAAGGTTTGAGTCAATAGTTAAATTAATATTTTTTGCAGGTTTTAAAAGTGTGTCATAGATTCCTTCTTTATATGAACCAGTTGTTCTATTAAAATTATCTTTTTCAAAATAGCTAACACCTTTCAATCCTCTTAACTTTTTTTCGTAAGATTTTTCAATTCCTTGCCTTCCAATAAGTTCTCCGGACTCATAATAACTATTGTCTTTTACTTCATAGTCATTTACTTCGCTTATGTAACCTAGAATATTGGAGGCTGAATTTAATAAGTAATTTCTATTGGACTTTTTTCTTACAGAATAGCCTTTATATTTCCA
Organism: Flavobacteriaceae bacterium; assembly: GCA_029248455.1. Lineage (GTDB taxonomy): Bacteria > Bacteroidota > Bacteroidia > Flavobacteriales > Flavobacteriaceae > MAG-121220-bin8. The sequence continues at coordinate 592 of JAQWJH010000066.1, read as the reverse complement.
CAATTTTTCTTGAATGATAGCATAATCAGTTTTAGAAATTTGTGATAGAAAAACAGAGGGTTTAACTCTAGAATATTTTTTTGCTTTATTTATTTTATCAATAAGTGTTGTTTTAGTTATTTTTAAAATTTTACAAAATTCTAAAGTATCAATAGGTTTGAGTTCTGCGGGGGTGACCATTAAATCATAAAAAAGCTCATTGCCAACAACTAATCTATCGTTTCTGTCAAATACATATCCTCTTTCGGGGAAATTATATACTTTTTCTACAGAGTTTTTATTGGAAAGTTTTACATCATTAATATCAATTAACTGAACCCAAAATAGTCGTAAAACAAAAATAAAAGAAGAAAGAATGATTAAAATTGGTAATAGTTTATTTTTCATTTTCAATCATAATATAAATCAATGTGGTACAAAAAATCCCAGAAAGTAAAGCTGTGATAAGAGTTTTATATATTACAGTTGAAATATATTTTAAACTAAAAGCTTCCAAAGAAAAAAGAATAAAGTGATGAATTAAAATTACAGATGTTAAGTATAAGAATTTTTGAGAAAAAGATGAATCTGAAATGTAATTTTTAATTAATTT
>JAQWJH010000059.1 GCA_029248455.1 Flavobacteriaceae bacterium | reverse complement strand
GAATGATGTGTTAAATTAACATGTGTGGATTCGTCTGTTTTAGCAAAGTATTCTATTTTCAACTCATCATTGTTATTTAAATGATAAATAATTTTAACATTTAAATTACCTGGATATCCCTCTTCCATATTTTTTGAGAAGTAATTTAGTTCTAAAGTTTGATTGTCAATTTGTTTTGCATTCCATACAACATCACCAAATCCCATATTTCCACCATGAAGATGATTTAATCCATTATTTTTTTCTAAAGAATATTCTTTATCATTAATTATGAACTTACCTTCCTTTATTCTGTTTCCATATCTTCCTATTGTTGCGCCAAAATACTTTTCTTTGGCATTGATATAATCATCAATATTGTCAAATCCCAAAACAATATCATCAAAATTTCCATTATTATCGGGGACCCACAAGGAAACAACTCTAGCTCCATAATTAGTGATTTCACTAATTAAACCATTTCCATTTTTTAACACATAAATAGTAGTTTCTTTTCCGTTAATATTTTTAAAAAAGTCATTTTTATTTAATAGTTTAATTTCTGTTTTCATATTACAAGATTGATTTAAAAATAAGGAGCATATTAATAAAAAATAAAATCTATTTTTCATCAAAATTATTTTTATAATTTAACCGACTTGGTTATTTCTAGAAATTTTTTTGGTGCTGTTACAATGTTTAAAAATTGAAATTTCATTTCAATTGAGTCCAATATTTCCTTTGTTTTAATAGTAACGTTTAACTCTCCTTTTGCTGGGACTTCTAAAAAGGAATTATAGCTATGAAATGTATACTCACCTAAATATTTTAATTTGAAAGGAACTACACTATGATTTTTAATATTTACAGTAACTATTTTTTTATAATAACCTTTACTACTAATTGTCATATTTTCCTTAATCACAGGCAAAATATTTTCCTCTTTTCCAATTAGCATATCTTTATGCCAAACAAAAGTTTTTTGATTAAATAACGCATCTCTTATACTTTTAATAGTCCTATTTTTAGATATGATAAATGTAATTGGACGATGTTCCCCATCATTTTTTTTATATTCCCAATCAATTAGTCCATGAATATCACTAGTTCCCATGATAGTTAAATTATTTGAAAGAGCAATTTCTAAAGCTTCCTCAGAATAGGTATTTTCATTTACAACTTCTATTCCATGAAATAATTTTTCATTAAGTAATTCCCTATGTAATGGATCTAGTCTAGCTATACCATCATCTCTGTTTTCTACCCAATTTGGATGGTTCCAAAAAACAAAAGCACCTTGGTTATTAGCTTCTTGTATTGCTACTTTACCATCAGGATTTAAAAGTGGATTAGCATCTTTTATGAAGATCGCATTAAAATGACCAGGTGGCATTGGTTTTGTAATTTCTGTACCGTTAACAACGGCTAATGCCTCTTCTTTTTGTAATAACCCTTTAGAAACTATGTAAGATCTATTTCTGTCTGGGATAATTATGTCATTTTTGTAACTTAAATATTCTAAATGCTCAGTTAAAGAGATTAAATCAAGGCTATCTCTTCTTGCCTCTTTAACCCTAATACTTGGCCATACTTCACCATCGGAAAATACACTGTGTATATGTAAATCAGAAGATATCAGAAAGTTACCTTTAGAACTTTTAAAAAATACTTTTCTTTTTTGGGAATAAGAGTTGAAAGTGATTAAAATTATTAATATTAAAGTCAAGTTTTTCATAATTTATTTTTAATGATTATTAATCTTTTCTTTCATTAATTTATGAATAATTTTAGTATTTTTAGACACCAACATTCATTAAAATGAAAAACATTTTCTACTCATATTTATTAATTATTTTTTTAACAGTAAGTTCATGTGCGTCGGTACGAATACTATCGCCTGAAACACACAATCATAATTATCCTAAAAAAGAAATTAAAAATGATAATAAAACAGTGATAGGTGGAAGTAAATTAGATTATAAAGATTTGTTTAATGGAAAAGATTTAAGTGGTTGGATAGTCTATGGAACTGAAAAATGGTATGTAGAGGATGGACTTTTAGTTTGTGAAAGTGGCCCTGACGCTAAATATGGTTATTTAGGAACTGAAAAGTTTTATAAAAATTTTATTTTAAATCTTGAATTTAAACAAGAAGCAAATGGAAATAGTGGAGTATTTTTTAGATCTACTGTCGATGGAACTAAAATTAGCGGTTGGCAAGTTGAAGTGGCTCCTCCAGGATTATTTACGGGTGGAATTTACGAATCATATGGAAGAGGGTGGCTTATAAAGCCTCTTGATGGTAAAGATTCTTCTTTAAAAATGGGGGACTGGAATAAGTTAACAATCAAAGTTTATGAAGATTCTGTAACTACTTTTCTTAATGGTAAACAAATGATTACTTATTCTGATGAAAAAATAGGTGTTGCAGATGGAAGAATAGCTTTACAAATTCACGATGGCGGTGGAATAAAAGTAAAATGGAAAAATATTAGAATTCATGAGTTTAAAAAATCTGATTTAGGTGTTAATTTTTAAATATTTTTCCCGAAGAGTGGTCTTTTAATGCACCAGTTACGCTTTTTAAACAATTAATTTTCCCCTCACTTTTTAGAAGTCCCATGTACGCAAAAATCATAGCTTCTTTAAAATCTATTAATTTTTTTTCTGGCACTACTAATTCATGCTTTATTTTTCTTTTTATAGAATCAATTAAGGTTTTATTATAAGTGCCTCCACCAGTTACTAATATCTTATTTTTTGAAAAATTAGAAATAGTTCTATTAATTTGGTGAGAGACATGTTCAATATATGTTTTTAAAACATCTTCAGGTTTCAACATGTAATTTTCTATTAATGGTAATACTTTTGAGTTAACAAATTCAATTCCTAAAGACTTTGGTCCCGATCTTTTATAAAACTCCATTTCGTTAAGTTCATTAAAAAGACTATTATTTACACTACCTTCTCTAGAAAATTTACCATTTTTGTCATAGTCTAGACCTAGTTTTTTTGAATAATAATTCAAAACCGTATTAACAGGGCTGATATCAAAAGCTTTAATTCCATCTAATTCTTTTATAGATATATTTGAAAACCCACCTAGATTTAGACAAAATTTATAATTTGAAAAAAGATCTAAGTCTCCTATGGGAACTAATGGGGCACCCTGTCCATTATATTTAATGTCTTGAGTTCTAAAATCACAAATAACTTTTAGCTTGGTATTTTTATTAATTATATATCCATTTCCAATTTGTAGAGTTATTTTCTTTTTTGGATTATGGAAAATTGTATGACCATGAGAGGATATTAAATCAATTTGAGATATAGAGAATTCTTCTTTAAATTTTTTTATGTAATAAGTTAATAATTCACCAAAATCATTATCAAGCTTAATTAGTTCCTCCTTGTTTAAAAAAATTGCTTTTTTTAATTTTTTTATCCATACATTATCATAATTAAATGTTTTTGCATGAGTAATTTTATATTTTTTAAAATTACTTTTTTCAAACGAAACTAAACATAAATCTACACCATCCAAAGATGTGCCACTCATAAGACCTATCACGTTTATGTAATTACTACACATATTGAATAATTGTGTTATTAAATTAAATAAAATAAGTAATAAACTAATTTATAAGGGCAGAAAGATCACTTATTGTGTTGGTTGGATTTTCTGATTTAAATACAAAACTACCAGCAACAAGAACATCAGCTCCTTGTTCAATTAATTTTTTCGCATTTTTAGAATTGACACCACCATCAATTTCAATTAGTGCATTTGAGTTACTAATATTGATTAATGATTTAAGATCTACAACTTTCTTATAAGTGTTTTCAATAAATGACTGGCCACCAAAACCTGGATTGACACTCATTAAACAAACTAAATCAATTTCATTTATAATTGACTCTAATGAAGATATAGGGGTGTGCGGGTTTAAAGCTACTCCAGCTTTCATTCCAAGATTTTTAATTCTTTGAACAGTTCTGTGTAGATGTGTGCATGCTTCAGCGTGAACTGTTAATACGTTAGCCCCTAGTTTAGAAAAATTTTCTAAATAATTATCAGGATTAACTATCATTAAATGAACATCTAATGGTTTCTTTGAATGTTTCTTTAAAACATTCATTATAGGCGTTCCAAAAGAAATATTTGGAACAAAAACACCATCCATTACATCAATATGAAACCAGTCTGCTTTACTTTTATTAACCATTAAAATCTCATTTTCGAGATTTCCAAAGTCACATGCCAGCATAGAGGGTGCAACTAATTTCATTTAACCTAAATAAGTTTTCAAAATTTTACTTCTTGAAGTATGTTTTAACCTTCTGATAGCTTTTTCCTTAATTTGTCTTACTCGCTCTCTTGTTAAATCAAATGTCTCTCCAATTTCTTCTAGTGTCATGGCGTGCTTTTCTCCAAGTCCAAAATATAATCTAACAACATCAGCTTCTCTGGGAGTTAAGGTTTCTAGTGCTCTTTCAATTTCAGTTCGTAAAGATTCATGAAGAAGATTTTTATCAGGGTTAGGAGATTCACCACTTCTTAAAACATCATAGAGGTTTGAATCTTCTCCTTCAACAAGGGGAGCATCCATTGAGACATGTCTTCCAGAATTTTTCATTGATTCTTTAACATCTGAAATTGTCATATCCAACTCTTTGGCAATTTCTTCAGCAGAAGGAACTCTTTCATTAGCTTGCTCTAAGAAAGCGTACATCTTATTAATTTTATTAATTGAGCCAATTTTATTTAACGGAAGTCTTACAATCCTTGATTGTTCAGCAAGGGCTTGAAGAATTGATTGACGAATCCACCAAACAGCATAAGAAATGAACTTAAAACCTCTTGTTTCATCAAATCTTTTTGCAGCTTTAATAAGACCCAAGTTACCCTCATTAATAAGATCAGGTAATGTAAGTCCTTGATTTTGATATTGCTTGGCAACTGAAACTACGAATCTAAGATTAGCTTTTGTTAATTTATCTAATGCATTTTCATCACCTGCTCTAATTTTTTGAGCTAACTCTACTTCCTCTTCAGCAGTAATTAAATCAACTTTTCCAATTTCCTGCAAATACTTGTCTAAAGACGCAGTTTCTCTGTTGGTAACTTGTTTTGTAATTTTTAATTGTCTCATTGAAATGTGTTAAAGTTATTATACGTTAAAATGTATAAAAAGGTTACAATTTGTTTAAAAAAACAAGAAATAACAGAAAAACTAATTATCTATTGTTTCTATTTCTGCTATCTCTTCCTCTGTTATCAGATCTTGGTGGTCTAGCAGGTCTTTCAACATATCCTTCAGGTTTTTCTAACAAAGCTTTTCTAGAAACCTTTTCTTTTCTAGTTCTAGGATCTACGCCAAAATATTTAACCTCTAATTCATCACCAAGCTTTAATACATCACTTACATTGTTAGTCCGTTCCCAAGCAATTTCACTTACATGCAATAAGACTTCGTTTCCAGGGGCTTCTAAGTATTCAACTACTGCTCCAAAATCAAGCATTTTAATAACTTTAACTTTGTAAGTATTTCCTTTCTCAGGTTTAAATAACAAAGAATCAATTTTTGCTAATACTTCATCAATTCCCTCTTGTTCAGTTCCAAGAATTTCGACAATTCCTTCTTCTGTATCAGGATCTTCATTAATTACTATAGTGCAACCTGTAGTTTTTTGCAATTCTTGAATAACTTTTCCTCCCGGACCAATAAAAGGACCTATAAATTCATTCGGAATTCTACTAGTCACCATTTTGGGAGAGTGTGCTTTAACATCTGTATTAGGTTTTTCTATTGTCTCGGCTATTTTGTTTAAAATATGGAGCCTTCCATCTCTAGCTTGTTTCAGGGCATTGACCAAAATTTCATATGATAATCCTTTGATTTTAATATCCATTTGACAAGCAGTAATACCTTCGGTAGTACCTGTTACTTTAAAATCCATATCACCTACGTGGTCTTCATCACCAAGAATATCACTAAGAACTGCGTACCTTTCTCCATCGGAAATTAGACCCATGGCAATTCCTGAGACAGGACGTTTAATTTGCACTCCGGCATCCATTAATGCCATTGTTCCAGAACAAACTGTAGCCATTGATGAAGATCCATTTGATTCAAGAACTTCACTAACAACTCTTACGGTATAAGGGCAGTCTTCAGGAATCATTCCTTTTAATCCTCTTTGAGCTAAGTTACCATGACCAACTTCTCTTCTTGAGGTTCCTCTAAGTGGTCTAGCCTCTCCAGTACAAAAGGGAGGAAAATTATAGTGTAAATAAAATGTTTCTTCACCTTCATAAGATGGCATATCAATCTTATTTGCTTCTCTCGAAGTTCCTAATGTAACAGTTGCTAGTGCTTGAGTTTCCCCTCTTGAGAATATTGCAGAGCCATGAGTTGAGGGTAAATAATCGACTTCGCTCCATATATCTCTGATTTCGTCAGTTTTTCTACCATCTAGTCTTACTCCTTCACTCAAGGTAAGTTCTCTGATAGCTTCTTTCTGCGATTTATTAAAATATTTTGCAATTAATTTTCCATTTTCTTCAATTTCTTCTTCGCTAAAAGATGCCTTAACTTCTTCTTTTAAGTCTGAAAAAGCTAAGCTTCGCTCAGCTTTTGAAGTACCTTTTTTTGCTATTGCATAACATTTATCATAACAAGCATCATGAATAGTTTTGGCTAATTCCTCATTTTCAGTGCTAGTTTCATATTCTCTAACTTCTTTTCTACCAACTGCATTTGCCAATCTTTCTTGAGCTTGTATTTGAATTTTTATAGATTCGTGAGCAAACTTTATAGCATCTGCCATTTCTTCTTCACTACATTCATCCATTTCTCCCTCAACCATCATAACTGAATCGGCTGAAGCACCTACCATTATTTCAATATCTGCATCAGCTAATTGAGCTCTACTTGGATTGATTACAAATTTACCATCAACTCTAGCTACTCTTGCTTCAGAAATTGCACATTCAAAAGGAAAGTCACTCAGTTGTATTGCAGCAGAGGCAGCAAGACCTGCTAAAGCATCTGGCATTACATTTTCGTCATGTGACATCAATTGAATCATAACTTGGACTTCCGAATGATAATCTTTTGGAAATAATGGACGTAGCACCCTGTCTACCAATCTCATGGTAAGTACTTCTCCGTCACTTGGTCGAGCTTCTCTTTTAAAAAATCCACCAGGATATCTTCCCGCAGCAGCAAATTTTTCTCTGTAATCAACAGTTAGTGGAAGGAAATCGACATTAGATGCTTCATAATTAGAAACGACAGTACATAAAAGCATTGCCTTTCCCATTTGAACGACAACAGATCCATGAGCTTGTTTAGCAAGCTTTCCGGTTTCTAAGGTAATTTTTCGTCCATCACCTAAATCGATGGACTCATTGTAAGTTTTAATTTTCATATTTTTCATTAATTAATTAAGGTGTTGTGTCTTAAAGTAGAATACCAATGAAAAACTATGTAAAGAATATTTATTTACGCAGATTAAGTTTCTTAATAATTTCTCTGTAACGAGTAATATCTTTATTTTTTAAGTAGCTAAGCAAACTTTTTCTTTTACCAACCATCATAACCAAAGATCTTTCAGTATTAAAATCTTTACGATTTTTTTTAAGATGTTCAGTTAAATGATTTATTCTAGCTGTAAATAAAGCGATTTGACCCTCAGCAGATCCAGTATCTGAATCTGACTTTCCGTGTTTTTTAAAAATTTCTTTTTTGTTTTCTTTAGATAAATACATGCCAATATTTTTGTAAATAATTCTTATGTAACCAATATTTATTTATTGGAGGCGCAAATATAAGATTAAATTTTGAAAAGAAACAATTATAAATTATTTGTTCTAACAGGGTTGTTAAGTATCAAATCAAAATATAGATTAATTTTTTCTTTAAGTTGAGTTCTTGGAGTAATAAAATCTAAAAATCCGTGTTCTAATAAAAATTCAGATTTTTGGAAACCATTTGGTAAATCTTTTCCAGTAGTATCTTTAACAACCCTCGGGCCCGCAAAGCCAATTAAAGCCCCTGGTTCAGAAATATTAATATCCCCTAACATAGCAAAAGACGCAGTTGTACCACCAGTAGTTGGATCTGTACACAACGAGACATACGGAATTTTTTGGTTTGATAGTTGAGCAATTTTTGCCGAAGTTTTTGCCATTTGCATTAGTGAGATAGCACCTTCCATCATTCTGGCCCCTCCAGACTTTGATATTATAATTAATGGAATTTTTTTTGAAATAGCTTGATCAACAGCTCTACTAATTTTTTCTCCAACAACTGAACCCATTGACCCACCAATATATCTAAAATCCATACAAGCGATGACTACATTTTTTCCCATTGATTTTCCAACAGCAATACGAATAGCGTCTTTCAAACCAGTGTTTTTTTGAGCTTCTTTAGTTCTTTGTTTGTATGGTTTATTATCTAAAAATTTTAGAGGATCTTTGGAGGATATATTAGGATCAATTTCTTTAAATTTATTATCAAATAAAATTTTAAAGTACTCATCACTTCCAATTCTTAAATGAAAACCATCCTCTGGCGAAACAAAAGAGTTTAGTTCTAATTCTTCTTTATCAATAATTTTACCTGTGGGTGTTTTATGCCAAAGACCTTCGGGAGTGTCTTTTTTTTCCTTAGTAGTGGTCTTAATTCCTTTATTCGTTCTATTAAACCATGCCATTTTAAAGGTTTTTTTTCAAATATAAGAAACCTAATTTATTAGAGCGTATTTACATTATTTAAATCATAAAAAGCTTTAGTTAATCTGTCCTTAAAACTATTTTCTGCTTTTCTAAGCCAAACTCTGGGATCATAATATTTTTTATTTGGAATATCGGATCCATCTGGGTTGCCAATTTGATTTTTTAAATAATCTTGATTACTATTAAAATAATCTCTAAC
>JAQWJH010000055.1 GCA_029248455.1 Flavobacteriaceae bacterium | reverse complement strand
AAAAAATTTTTTAAAATTTCTTTTCCATCTTTACTGTGATAAACCTCAGGATGGAATTGAATACCATATACATTTTCTTCTTCAATTGAATAAGCAGCATTTTTTACATCTTTTGTACTTGCAATACATTTGGCATTAGTTGGTAAATGACTAATAGTATCACTATGGCTCATCCAAACCTGTGAATCAATATGAATGTTATTAAAAAGACTGTTTTGTTTGTTAATAAATTTCAAATTTGCTCTACCATACTCTCTTTTATTGGATGGTACAACCTTTCCTCCGCTAAAATGAGCTATGTATTGAGCTCCATAACAAATTCCCAGTAAAGGCTTTTTACTTTTTATTTTAGATAAATCAAAATGAAGAGCTTCACTAGATCTAACTGAGAAAGGTGATCCTGAGAGAATAATGGCTTTAAATGAACTAAAATTTATTTTATCACTATTGTAGGGATGAATTTCACAGTAAATAAAAAGCTCTCTAATCCTTCTTGCAATTAACTGAGTATATTGAGATCCGAAATCTAGAATTAAAACTTTTTCTTCCATATTCAAAATTACTACTAAAACAATTTATATTACCAATTAATTATAAAGAAATAATAATAAATTTATTTACAAATGGTTTTAAATTACTTTTTAAAATATTAATAAAATCCTCTCCATAATCCTTATAAAATTCGGAAAAATTAATTTCCCTCTCTTGAAGAGAATTATTTGGAAATAAAACATGTTTAAGCGCTTTAATTCTTTCAATTTCATCTTTATGTTTTATTTTTTGTGCCTTCATAAATCTTTTTTCTAAATGCGTAAGTCCCTTTAACTGCTTTACTTCTTGCGCTTTTAGAGCACCAATAAATGATTTGTCTGTTTTATTAGCTGCTTTGTATAATTTTATAAAGTTTGATGAAATTACTTTTTTAAGTTTTGTAAAATCTATAGAATAATCAGTTTTTTTAGAAATATGAGATTTTATTAGATTATCTGTTTTTTTAAATAAATCTGACATATTTAAATCTAATTTTTCACACTTTTTAATATTTTTTTTAGACATTAATAAAACCGAATTCCTTACAATTAATATTGGAAAAGTTATATTTTTTTTGTCAAAAAAAGATCTCAACTGTAGCCAATAAGCTATTTCACTTCCTCCGCCAACGTAACCTAGGTTTGGGAGTATTTTTTCTTGGAAAAAAGGTCAAAATATAACATTTGGAGAAAATCGTTCAGGATAATTATTGACTTCATCAATAATCTGACTTTTAGTAAAAGAAATATTGGTTTCAAATACTTTGTAAATTGAGTTTTCTTTAAAAATCCTTGAACGTTTATTTTTTTTTAAATAAAATAAATTTATATGCCTTGGATTAACTTGAGGATCAAAACCTATCTTTTTTAAATTTTTATTTGTATTACTAACATTTTTAAAACAATTTTCATTTATAATTTCATCAATAATCTCTTTTGAAAATATTTTTTTAAGCTTTGAATTATCAGGGTTAATAATTAAAAGCCCGTGTTTTCCAAAAAGATTATGAACTAAATTGAAAGTCGCATCCGATAATTTTTTATTTTTTATATACGATTTGTTAAATAAATCTATTAAATTTTTAGAATTTATGTTTTCAGTTCCAAAACAATTAACCAATTTATCAAATACCTTGGTAAGGGATTGAGTTTCTAAATCCCCCACAGTACCTTTGGTTGAAATATTCCAATCAAATAAAGTGTTATTTGAATTAAAAAACTTTATTTCTTTATAATCATGATCCTCTGAAGCCATCCAATAGACAGGAATAAAATTGTGTTGAGGATATTTAGATGTAAGTTTTTTACAAATGTTAATGGTATCAATAATCTTATAAAAAAAATATAATGGTCCCGTGAATAGATTAAGCTGATGTCCTGTTGTGATGGTAAAAGTGTTTTCGTTTGCTAATCTCTTGATAGCATTAATTTGAAAAGAATTTTCTTTAACGTTATTATAACTTGATTTTAATACATCACAAAATGGTTTTCTATAGCTATTATCATAATTATTTTTTTTTTCTTCTATTTGGTCAAAATAGTTTTCTATAGAATTATATCGATTAAAAAAATTTTTAATACTGGCACCATTATTTAAATAATCCAAAGTTATCTTTGGAAGATGTTTTGTAAAATTTGGATCAATATTTTTCAAAAATTTAATTAATATTTTTTTGATTTATTAAAAAATGAATTAACAAATTCCTTTTTGTTAAATAGTTGCAAATCATCAAGACCCTCTCCAATTCCAATGAATTTAATTGGTATTTTGAATTGATCTGAGATACCCAATACTACCCCACCTTTTGCAGTTCCATCTAATTTTGTTACAACCAAAGAAGTTATTTCAGTTACATTACTAAATTGCTTAGCCTGTTCAAAAGCATTTTGTCCAGTTGAACCATCAATTACTAATATTATCTCGTGAGGAGCATCTATGTTTTTCTTCTGTAAAACTCTTTTGATTTTACCTAATTCATTCATCAAGTTCACTTTATTATGTAACCTTCCAGCTGTATCAATTAGTACAACATCTGCATTTTTATTAATTGCTGACTCCAATGTGTCAAAAGCTACGGATGCCGGATCACTTCCCATTTCCTGTTTTATTAAATCTACATCAACTCGTTTAGCCCATATCTCTAGTTGTTCAATTGCAGCAGCTCTAAAAGTATCTGATGCTCCAATAACGACTTTTAAACCCAGGGATTTATAATGATTCGCCATTTTACCAATTGATGTGGTTTTTCCTACGCCATTAACCCCAACAACTAAAATAACGTGTGGTTTTTTATCTGATATAATAAATTGATTTTCCTTGCCAGAAGAATCAATAACTCCCATTATTTCTTCTTTAAGAATAATATCCAATTCATTTGACCCGATATACCTGTCTTTAGAAACTCTAGATTCGATACTATCAATTATTTTTAAAGTAGTTTTTACTCCAACGTCTGAAGAAATAAGTATTTCTTCCAATTCATCTAATACTTCATCGTCAACTTTACTTTTACCAACAATTACTTTAGAAATTTTATTAAAAAAAGATGAACTAGTTTTTTCTAAACCTTTGTCAAGAGAGTGTTTTTTTTGTTTAGAAAAAAAGTTGGAAAAAATGGATTTTTTGTTTTTTTTATCTATTTTTTTGTTTTCTGATGGTTTGTTTAAAACCACTTCTTTTTTATAACTAGATTTTTTTTTGGCTACATTTTGATTTTTAAATTCCGAAGATTTTTTTACAAAAGATGCATTTTTATCTGATTTTCCTTGTGAAATATCTACTTGATTCTCTTTAAAAGCATCTTTTTCAACTACTTGAAACTTTGTATTTGATTTTTTATTATTAGTTGGTGATTTAGATTTATCTAATAGATTATCTTCCTTTAATTTATTATAATTAGAGGAAATATCTTTTTTTTTTGATGAACCAAAAAGTTTTTTAAAGAAACTCATATTAAAACATTAATTCAAATATATGAAAACAAAAAAAGTCACTGAAAAGTGACTTTAAATATCATTAAAAAAATAATTTTATTTTTTTGACAGCCATTCATTAACTTTTTCTGGTGCCATAATTGATTCGACAAAAATGTAAGCACCTGTTTTGGGGCTTTTTACCATTTTTATAGCTTTAGAAAGTCTTTTTGAACCAGTTTGCAGGGATGCTACAGATTTTTTTGCCATAACTAAAATTATTTAATTTCCTTATGAATTGTATTCTTTTTCATGATAGGATTAAACTTTTTTATTTCTAATCTATCAGGTGTATTTTTTTTGTTTTTGGTTGTAACATATCTTGAAGTACCAGGCAGTCCAGAGTTTTTGTGCTCTGTACATTCCAAGATAACTTGAACTCTATTTCCCTTCTTAGCCATAACTTAAACTCTATTTTTTTTTGATTCTTTTAAAACTGCAGAAATTCCCTTTTTATTAATAGTTTTTAAAACAGCAGTAGAGACTTTTAATGTAATCCACTTACCTTCTTCAGGGACAAAAAACCTTTTCTTGATAAGATTAGGTTCAAATCGTCTCTTAGTTTTGTTCATTGCCTTGGAAACATTATTTCCAACTAAAACTTTTTTTCCAGATATTTCACAAACTTTTGACATAAATAGTCTTTTAAAACAGTGTGCAAATTAACAACATTTTTGGAGTAATGCCAAATTTTTTAATCTCTAGTTAATAATTCAGAAAATAATAATTCTAAGGCCTTGTTTACAGTCTTGTGAATATTCTTTTCTCTATTTTTTCCAAAATTAAATTCAAAAGATTTTACTTGCTTTGGTGTTGCCAATGAAATAAATATCTTTCCAACGGGCTGATTTGAATCGCCTTTGGATGGCCCTGCATTTCCGGTTGTAGAAATAGCATAATCAGAATTCATTATTTTTTTACAGTTAACAACCATTTCGTTAGCAGTATTTGAACTTACAACAGAATATTTATCAATAGTTTTGTTTTTAACATTAACCAGGGTTTTCTTTATTGAAGAATTATAAGCTACTATTCCACCCTTAAAATATTTAGAGGCACCAGGAATCGAAGTCAAGCGAGATGCCAACATTCCACCAGTCAAACTTTCAACCAAGCTAAGGGTTTTCTTATTTTTAATTAATATTTTTCCAATTTCGCTCTCAATTGGATTAGTTGTTTCATAACCAATAATTATTTTTCCAAGTATTTCATAAAGTTGAGCAACTAGTTTTTCCATTGTTTTCTCTAAAACAATATTATTGGTCCCTTTAGCACTAATTCTTAACCTAACTCTACCCAAATTTGGCAAATAAGCCAATTTAAAATTTGAGGGGATATCTGACTCAAATTTTTTTAATTTTTTTGCAATATAACTTTCTCCTTTGCCATAGGTAATTAAAGTTTTATTGATTATAACAGGACATTTATAATCTGTTTGTAATTGTGGAATTATAAATTCTGTAATCATTGATTTCATTTCGAAAGGAACCCCAGGAAGGGATATAAAAAGAGTATTATTTTTTTTTATACTCATCCCAGCTGCCGTACCATAAAGATTAGGTATAAGCTTAGCTTTAGATGGAAGATATGCCTGAGCTCTATTTAAGTCGTTAATAGGGTTATCAACAAATTTTTCAAAAAGTTTTTCAATATGTCTCAATATTTCTGGATTATGAACTAATTTATCTTCGAAAAAATCACAAAACACCTCTTTTGTTATATCATCATTAGTAGGTCCTAATCCACCAGTAATAATAACAATATCACATTTATTATGTGAATTTTTTAAAGAAGACAAAATCTCTTTTTTAGAATCACCAATTGAAATAATTTTACTAACCTCAATTCCAATTTTGATTAATTCTTTTGAAATAAAAGCAGAATTAGTATCAATAATTTGACCTATTAAAATTTCGTCACCAATTGTTATTATATGAGCCCTCAATATTATTTAATTTTAATTGAAAAACATTCTTTCTTATTTAAAAAGCCAACTAAAATATCATTTTCATTAACCTTTCCAACACCAGCAGGTGTTCCCGTAAAAATAACATCCCCAATCTTGAGAGTAAAAAAATTTGAAATTTCTGAAACTAATTCATCAATTTTCCATAACATATTTGAAGTATTTCCCCTTTGAACAATTTTTTCATTTTTTTTTAGATAAAAATCTATATTATCTAGATCTTCGATTTCATTTTTATTAACCCAACACCCTACTAGAGCTGATCCATCAAAAGCTTTTGATTTTTCCCATGGCATGCCTTTATTTTTCAATTTAAGCTGAAGGTCTCTTGCTGTGAAATCAATTCCTAGTCCAATTTTGTCGTAATATTTATGGGAATATTGAGTAGCTATAGACTTACCTAATCTGTTAATTTGAACTATAATTTCAATTTCGTGATGTATTTCGTTTGAAAAACTAGGAATAAAGAAAGGTTGTTTTTTATGAATTAAAGATGTCTCAGGTTTTAAAAATAAAACTGGTGAATCGGGTTTAATATTGTTTAACTCTTCGATATGTTCAACATAATTTCTTCCAACACATATAATTTTCATAATTATAATTTGTTATTTAACTTATTAAGTCTAATTTGAGTTAACACCTTTTTGGTGTACATTGGAAAGTCAGCATTTAACAGCCATCCGAAATAACCAGATTCATTTTCTAAGACATAATCTACTGTTTTGCCTTTATGCTTTCCAAATGAAAAACAAGGGATATTATCTTCATTATATTTAATAAATCCTGCTAAATCAACATTTTTTCCTCTTTTAGAAAAATCAGAAAGAAAGCTTACATTATTTTCTAAATCATCATACTTTTCGATTTGGGATTCCAAAACCTCATATGTTGCAAGTGTATCAGCTTTTGACGAATGAGCATTGTCTAAAGATTTTCCACAATAAAATTGATAAGCGGCACTTAAGGTTCTTTGTTCCATCTTATGAAAAATATTTTGAACATCAATTGTTGCCACATTATCTAAAGAAAAATCGATTTCACATCTTAAAAGTTCTTCAGCGAGTAACGGAATATCAAATTTATTAGAGTTAAAACCAGCTAGATCACAATTATTAATCATGGATTTAATGTCTGAAGCAATCATTTTAAACAACGGTTCATTTTTAACAATATCATTAGTAATTCCATGTATATTAGAAGCTTCTAATGGAATTGGAACACCAGGATTCACTAGCCAAGTTTTGGATTCTTTGTTCCCATTTGGAAATATTTTAAGAATTGATATTTCAACTATCCTATCCAAAGAAACATTAACCCCAGTTGTTTCTAAATCAAAAAAACATATTGGTTTTGATATTTTTAAATTCATTTAATTAAAATAATTTTTGAAATCAAATAGACATATTAGTCTCCCAATTTTCAATTAAATCTTTAATTCTTTTAATAAACATGCCACCCATAGCACCATTAATAATACGATGATCAAAACTGTGAGATAATATAATTTTATGTCTTATCCCTATAAAATCTCCTTGATCAGTTTCAATTACAGAGGCCACCTTTCTAATTGCTCCAAATGCTAAAATTCCTACTTGGGGTTGATTTATTATTGGAGTACCCATTAACGTTTCAAAAACACCAACATTACTTATGGTATATGTTCCTCCTTGGGTGTCTAGGGGTTCTAACTGACTATTTCTTGACCTGTAAGCCAAATCATTAACTTTTTTTACTAATCCAGTCAAACTTAATTGGTCTGCATTTTTTAATACAGGAACAATAAGGTTTCCATCGGAAAGTGCAGTAGCCATTCCTACATTAATATTTTTTTTCTTAGTCACATTGTATCCATCAATACTTGAATTTAAAAGAGGAAACTCTTTTAAGACTTGTGCAACGAACATAATGAATATTGGAGTAAAAGTTATTTTCTCGCCCTCTCTATCTTGAAATGAATTTTTATTTTTTTCTCTCCATTCCCATAAATTAGTAATATCGGCTTCGATAAAAGCTTGTACATGAGCAGATTCGTTTTTACTTTTTATCATATGATCTGAAATCAATTTTTCCATTCTACTCATTTCGTAAATACCATCATTATCTTTTTCAATATTAGATGAAAAAGACAAATCAATATTTTCAGATTTATTTTTGGAGGATAAATAATGTAACAAATCGTTTTTTGTAACTCTTCCCTCTTTTCCAGAACCTATAATTTTCTCTAATTCGGATTCGCTTAAACCTTCTTTTTTTGAAATACTTCTAATTAATGGAGAATAATTTTTTTTTGTGGAATAATTTTTTGGAGACTCAATAATTTTATTGGCCTTATAAATTATTTTTTCAACTTCATTTTCAGGTTTTTCAGATTTAAGAACTGGTTTTGTCTCAGAACTAGCTTCCAATGAATTTTCTGTTTCAATTACAGCTATAGGTTCACCTACCTTTACCACATCATTGACTTTACATAATTTTTCAATTAAAATACCAGAAACATCGCTTGGAACTTCTGAGTCAACTTTATCAGTTGCTATCTCAACTACAAGATCATCAATATAAATTTCATCACCTTCGTTTTTTAGCCAATTAATAATGGTAGCCTCTTCAATACTCTCTCCCATTCTTGGCAATAAAAGTTGAAATTTAGACATTAAACAAGAATTTATTTTTTTTACAAAAATATCAAATAAAATACTATAAAATATTTTTTATTGAGTTCTCAAAAAGAATTCTTTTAACAATACTTCGTCCCAGAGTAACCTCATCAGTATATTCTAATTCGTTTCCTACAGAAACTCCTCTAGCAATCGTTGTTATTTTTATTTCAAAATTTTCTAAATGCTTATAAATATAAAAATTTGTAGTATCTCCCTCCATTGTAGCACTTAATGCAAGTATTATTTCTGAAATTTGATTGGAATTTACTTTTTTAACTAACGAGGAAATATTTAATTGATTCGGACCAATACCCTCAACCGGGGATATTTTTCCACCTAAAACATGATAAATTCCATTAAATTGTCCTGTGCTTTCAATTGCCATTACATCTCTAATATCTTCAACAACACATATAACTTTTTTATCTCTTTTACTACTTGTACAAATTTCACAAATTTTATTATCGGAAATGTTGTGACAACTTTCACATAAAATTACATGATCAATTAGTTCGTTTAATGCATTAGACAAATCTTTTGTTTGAGAATTAGGTTGTTGTAATAAAAACAAAACCAACCTAAGTGCAGTTCTTTTACCAATACCTGGTAACTGAGACATTTCACTTACAGCATTTTCTAGCAATTTTGATGAAAAATTCATTGGTTAAATATAACACTACATTTTATAAGAACCATAAATTAGTATATTTGAATAACTACTTCAAAATGAGTTCATCAATTATTTTAATTGTAATTTTTCTATATTTTTTTGGACTTTTTATTATTTCCAGTTTGACAACAGGAAATAATGACAATCAAACTTTTTTTTCTGCTAATAAAGAATCACCATGGTATCTTGTTGCATTTGGAATGGTTGGAGCATCTTTGTCTGGAATAACATTTATTTCAGTCCCTGGAGATGTTGGTTCGTCACAATTCACTTATTTTCAAGTAGTTTTGGGTTACTTATTTGGTTATTTTGTAGTTGCACTTTTACTTCTTCCAATATATTACAAATTGAAATTAACGTCAATTTATGAGTATTTAAAAGTACGTTTTGGAGTTGTCAGTCATAAAACTGGAGCTTTTTTCTTTTTCTTGTCAAGAATAACTGGTGCATCTTTTAGATTGTATTTGGTTGCAATAGTTCTACAACAATTTGTTTTTAATGATTTAAAAGTTCCCTTTGAAATAACGGTAATTATATCTGTTATACTTATATGGATTTACACATTTAGGGGTGGAATAAAAACAATTGTTTGGACGGATACATTACAAACTAGTTTTATGCTAATTTCTGTTATTTTATCTATTTATTTAATAAATCAAAGTTTGAACTGGACGTTCTTAGATTTTATTAATTCCAACGAACTTAAAACTTATTCAAATATTTTAGTAACAGAGAGCTTGATGGAAAAAAATCATTTATTTAAGTCCTTTATTGGCGGAATGTTTATAACAATTTGCATGACTGGTTTAGACCAAGACATGATGCAAAAAAACTTAACATGTAAATCTATAAAAGAAGCTCAAAAAAATATGATTGTTTTTAGCATAGTTTTAGTTATTGTAACATTTATATTTTTACTACTAGGTGCCTTGTTATTTATCTATTCAGAAAAATTAAATATTGTAATACCTAATCTTAACGGCTCAATTAATAGTGATTTACTTTTTCCACAAATTGCCTTAAATAGTGGACTTGGTAATATTATAGGAATAACTTTTTTGCTAGGATTAATTGCTGCTGCTTACAGCAGTGCAGATAGCGCTCTAACCTCTCTAACAACATCTTATTGTGTGGATGTCATTGATATTAAAAATAAAAGCCAAGATTACCAAATTAAAATTAGAAAAAGAGCTCATATAATTATGAGTATTATACTAGTAATAGTTATTATAATTTTTAAAAATTATTTAAATACTAGTGTAATTGATGGTCTTTTAGTTTTGGCCGGATACACCTATGGACCGTTACTTGGTTTATTTGCGTTTGGAATTTTTACTGATTACAAAATTAAAGACAAATACGTTTGGATAGTAACCATATTCTCTGTTTTGATTGTAGCATTATTAGCTAATTTAGACCCCAGTTCCCTAGGGGGGTATAAAATTGGATATGAACTTCTTCCAATAAATGGATTAATTACTTTTTTGGGACTAATACTGATTCGTAGAAAGTAAAACTAACGTACAAGCTTCTGTATAATTAATGAATTTATTTTTTAGCTGAAGATAAAAATCAGGGTTTTCCGTTCCTGGATTAAAAATAACACGTTGTGGATTTAGAGAAATTATGTAATCATAGTATTCTCTTTGTCTGATTTTATTTAAATAAATAGTTACCGTATGAATGTTTTTAAAGGGAATTTTTAATTTATGTATTTTTACACCTCTTGCAAAATCCAAGCTATTTCCAATTGCTTTTACATCAATTTTTTGTTCTATCAGTTTATCTAATGCTTTATATGAATATCTTTCAGGATTTGAGGAAGCCCCTAAAACTAAAGTTTTTTTTACCATCTTATCATAACTGATCCCCAAGTAAAACCTGCACCAAAAGAAGCCAGAATAATCAAATCATTTTCTTTGATTTTTCCTTGTTCCCATGCCTCAGAAAGTGCAATAATTATTGAAGCAGCTGTGGTGTTTCCATAGCTCATTATATTATTATAGACCTTATCGTCAGAAAGTTTAAATTTTCTTTGTACAAATTGTGAAATACGTAAATTTGCCTGATGAGGAATCAACAAATCAATATCACTAATTTGTAGATTATTAGCTTCCAAGCCTTCAATAATTACCTCTGTGAATCTTGTCACAGCATTTTTAAAAACAAATTGACCATTCATGTAAGGGTAGTAAGACTGATCGTTTGGATCATTGTTAGCTATTATTTCAGGTACCCAGCGACCTGTACTTGGTCCATCTAACATTAACTCACGAGCATGTTTACCCTCTGAATGTAGGTGAGATGATAAAATTCCTTTTTCTTTTTGTTCGCATCTGGATACAATTGCAGCTCCTGCACCATCACCAAAAATAACAGTGACTCCTCTTCCTCTTGTAGATTTATCAAGTCCACCTGAATGATTTTCAGAACCAATTACTAATATGTTTTTATACATTCCTGTTTTAATAAATTGATCTGCTACAGACATTGCATATACAAATCCAGAACATTGATTTCTAACATCTAAGGCTCCAATTGTAGGAAGATCTAACATGTCTTGGACTCGAACACCTCCACCAGGAAAATACATATCAGGGCTTAATGTTGCAAAAATTATGAAATCAATATCGTTTTTATTTAAGCCAGACTTTTTAATAGCAATTTTTGAAGCTTTAACTGCCATTGTTGATGTCGTATCGTCTGATTTAGGGTCAATCCAACGCCTCTCTTTGATTCCTGTTCTTTCTTGAATCCAAGAATCACTTGTGTCAATAAACTTTGATAAATCATCATTAGTAACAACATTTTCTGGAACATAATGACCCAAGCCTGTAATTCTTGAATTAAACATATTTAATTAGATTAAGTTGAGATAATGCAATTTAAATAAAAAAACTTATGAATAATATTTTTAAAAAAGAACATTAATGTCAATTTGTCATTGAAAATTATTTGGTATATCATTTGATTAATTAAAAAAAAATAAAATTATGTCTAAAGGTAAAATTAATGTTTCGGTTGAAAATATATTCCCACTAATTAAAAAGTTTTTATATAGCGATCACGAAATTTTTTTAAGAGAATTAATTTCAAACGCGACAGATGCAACATCCAAACTCAAACATCTTAGTAGCATTGGAGAAAATAAAATTAAAATTGATAATCCAATCATTGAAGTCAAAGTTGATAAAAAAGGGAAAAAGCTTCACATTATCGATCAGGG
>JAQWJH010000041.1 GCA_029248455.1 Flavobacteriaceae bacterium | reverse complement strand
TAATTTTTTAAAATCTATTTCATCAGAATCTAATTTTAAAAGTATTTCACCTTTAAAACTAAATTTAGAAACGATCTTACCAAGATAAAAGCAATCTTGTATATTCATCGTATAAAAATATGTGAAAAATTATTTATTTTTCTTCAGCAGCTGGTGCTTCTTCAGCGGCAGGTGCTTCTTCAGCAGCAGGTGCTTCTTCAGCGGCAGGTGCTTCTTCAGCGGCAGGTGCTTCTTCAGCGGCAGGTGCTTCTTCAGCGGCAGGTGCTTCTTCAGCGGCAGGTGCTTCTTCTTTTAATGCTTCCTCAGCTTTTGCTTTTCTTTTGTCACTAGCTTCTTTTTCAAGTTCTAGTGCTTTACTTTTTTTGTCTGAGGCATCCTTTTCTAATTTAGTTATTTTGCTATTAGTAGAGGATTGTTTTTCTGACATCCAAGCTTGAAATTTTTCTTCAGCTTCTTCTTCATTAAAAGCTCCTTTTTTCACACCATTGAGCAGGTGATTTTTTAAAAGAACTCCCTCATTTGAAAGTATAGTTCTGGCAGTGTGAGTTGGTTGTGCACCAAATTGAATCCATTTAACAGATTCATCTACATCAATATTTATTGAAGCGGGATTTGTATTTGGGTTGTAAGTCCCTAGTTTTTGTAGGTATCGACCATCTCTTTTAGCTCTTGCATCTGCAGCTACTATCCAGTAGAATGGTTTTCCTTTTTTACCGTGTCTTTGTAGTCTAATTTTTACTGACATATCAAATTAATTTATAAGGTCCTAAACCTTTGTTATTAATGAGGTGCAAATGTAATTTTTTTTTCTTAACAAACAAATCAATTTAATTAAAAGTCATCGAGTTGATAACTTAAATAAAATCTTCTATTTTTAAATGAAAATGATAGCTAAATTTAAAAATAAATTATTTTAAAAATGTTTTTAGTTTTTGATACCGAAACAACTGGACTTCCTAAAAAGTGGAACGCGCCACTATCGGACAGTGATAATTGGCCTAGATGTGTTCAACTCGCATGGCAATTACATGACTCTAAAGGCGATTTGATTTCAAACCACAGTTATTTAATAAAACCAAAAAATTTTACAATTCCATTTGAGGCCGAAAAAATTCATGGAATTTCAACTGATTTAGCCATAACAATAGGAAAAGATATAGATAAAGTTTTAAAATTATTTATTTCCGATTATCATAAGTCAGGTTTTTTAGTTGGACACAATGTAAAGTTTGATATAAATATTATTGGAGCAGAACTATTTAGAATAGGTAACTCAATTGATGTTTTTCAAAAAGATGTTTTAGATACTTGTACTGAATTGACGGCTAAAGTTTGTAAGTTACCAGGGGGTCGTGGAGGGAAATATAAATTCCCAACATTAATTGAAATATATTCATTGTTATTTAAAGAAAAATTCAATGAAGCCCACAACGCATCAGCAGACGTTGAAGCAACTTCTAGAGTGTTTTTTGAATTAGTTAGAAAGGGTGTTTTCGATCAGTCGGTTTTCAAAGGATACCCAGATTTAATTGACAGTATAGGAAATGATGAAAATAAGCCGATAAGTTTATTGGGTTTAAAGCACCTTAATCTTAAGGAGGAATCTGAAAAAATCAAAAAAAATTTAGTTAAAGAAAAGAACGAAGTAAATAAAATTGGCGAAAAAATACCTCAAGAATTAAAAGATTCAACATATGTTCATCTACACAATAGTTCTCAATTCTCTGTTCTTCAGTCAACTTCAAGAATCGTAAATATGGTTAATAAAGCAGGTGAATTTGGAATGCCTGCTCTAGCAATTACAGACAAAGGGAACATGATGGGATGTTTTCACTTTATTAAAACAATAAAAAACTATAATAACAATATTGAAAAAGGTTCTGATCAATCAAAAATTAAACCAATAATTGGATGTGAATTAAATGTTTGTAACAATCATTTAGATAAAAGTTATCGTGACGATGGTTTCCAAATTGTTTTTTTAGCTAAAAATAAAAATGGCTACCAAAACCTTTGTAAAATGTGTTCTATAGGTTATACCGATGGCTTTTATTATGTACCAAGAATTGATAAAGATATTGTTGAAAAATATAAAGATGACTTAATTGTATTATCAGGAAGTATTTATGGAGAAGTTCCAAGAAAAATTTTAAATGTTGGTGAAACTCAGGCTGAAGAAGCACTTATTTGGTGGAAAACACTTTTTCAACAAGATTTTTATATAGAAATGGTAAGACATGGACAAGAAGATGAGGATATAGCCAATGAGGTATTACAAAAGTTTTCACTCAAACATAATGTTAAAATTGTTCCTACGAATAATTGTTTTTACATAAACAAAGAAGATGCTAATGCACATGATATATTATTATGTGTAAAGGATGGAGAAAAACAATCAACGCCCATTGGAAGAGGAAGAGGATTTAGGTATGGTTTACCCAATCAAGAGTATTATTTTAAATCTCCCAATGAAATGAAACTTTTATTTAAGGATTTACCAAATTCTTTTATTTCTGTGCAAGAGATTGTTAATAAGATAGAAGAGTATGACTTGGCAAGAGAGGTTTTACTGCCAAAATTTAAAATCCCTTTATCTTTTCACGAAAAGAACAAATTAAGTGAAGACATAGAAAACGATTATTTAAAATATTTGACATTTCAGGGAGCCAAAAAATGTTACGATAAAATTTCAAATGATTTAAATGACAGAATATTATTTGAACTCAGTGTCATTAAAAATTCAGGATATCCAGGTTATTTTTTAATTGTCCAGGATTTAATTCAAGCAGCTAGATCAATGGGTGTTGCTGTTGGACCTGGAAGAGGTTCTGCGGCTGGTTCTGTAGTAGCATATTGTTTAGGTATTACAAAAGTTGATCCAATCAAATACGATTTGCTTTTTGAAAGATTTTTAAATCCTGACAGAGTTAGCATGCCTGATATTGATATAGATTTTGATGATGAAGGTAGAAATAAGGTTATTGAGTATGTGATTGATAAGTATGGTTCTAATCAAGTCGCTCAAATAATAACTTATGGAAAAATGGCTGCTAAATCATCAATTAGAGATACTGCTAGAGTTTTAGATTTGTCTCTGGGTGATGCTGACCGCATTGCAAAACTAATTCCTAACATCAAATTGAAGGAGATTTTTGAAAAAGATGAAAAGAAATTGAGTGATGATTTACGAAATGAAGATTTTGGAAATGTCATGGAGTTAAAATCATTGTCTAAGGGTGATGACCTACAAGCAGAAACTATTAATCAAGCACGAGTTTTGGAGGGTAGTCTTAGAAATGTAGGCACACATGCTTGTGGAATAATAATAACACCAGATGATATTACAAATTTTGTTCCAATAGCAACCGCGAAAGATTCTAATTTGTATGTTACTCAGTATGATAATGCTGTTGTTGAGAGTGCCGGATTATTGAAAATGGATTTTTTAGGTTTAAAAACACTAACACTAATCAAAGACACAGTCAAGTTAATTAAATACAAGCATAATCTGGATTTAGATATTGATTCCATACCACTTGATGATTCTAAAACTTACGAGTTATTTCAAAATGGTAGCACAGTTGGAATATTTCAATACGAAAGTGCAGGAATGCAAAAATATTTGAGAGACTTAAAACCTACAGTTTTTGAAGATTTAATTGCAATGAATGCATTGTACAGACCTGGACCACTTGAGTACATTCCTTCATTTGTTAATAGAAAAAATGGAAAAGAGGATATCTCATATGATATTCCAATAATGGAGGAATTTTTAAAAGAAACTTATGGCATTACTGTATATCAGGAGCAAGTAATGAAACTTTCTCAAAAATTAGCTAATTTTTCTAAAGGTGATGCGGACTTACTGAGAAAAGCGATGGGAAAAAAGATTTTCGATCTTTTAAATAAGCTAAAACCTAAGTTTTTGGATGGAGGAGAAACTAATGGGCACTCAAGAGAAATATTAGAAAAAATATGGAAAGATTGGGAGGCATTCGCTTCCTATGCTTTTAATAAATCGCATTCAACTTGTTATGCTCTAATAGCTTATCAAACGGCCTATTTAAAATCGCATTATCCCGCCGAATATATGGCTGCAGTTTTATCAAATAATATGAATGATATAAAGCAGGTTAGCTTTTTCATGGAAGAATGTAAGCGTATGTCTATTAATGTCTTGGGGCCAGATGTTAATGAGTCTTATTATAAATTTACTGTAAATGATGATAATGCCATTAGGTTTGGAATGGGAGCAGTAAAAGGTGTTGGATCTGGAGCAGTTAATTCAATAATTGACGGAAGAAAAGAAAAAAAATATAATTCAATTTTTGATTTAACTAAAAATATTGATTTAAGAGCAGCTAATAAAAAAGCATTTGATAGTTTAGTTTTTGCTGGTGGCTTTGATTCTTTCAAAGGAGTTCACAGAGCACAATATTTACATGATAACGGAGATGGAATTACTTTTATTGAAAAAGCTTTAAAATTTGGATCTAAATTTCAAGAAAATAAAAATTCAGCTCAGGTAAGTTTATTTGAAAACTCTTTAGATATTCAATTGAATGAGCCCTTAATTCCTGATTGTACACACTGGACAACATTAGATCAATTAAAATTAGAAAAAGAAGTTGTAGGAATTTATATATCGGGACATCCCCTGGACGATTTTAGATTATCTATGCAACATTTTTGTAATGCCTCTCTTGAAATCTTAAAAAATTTAAACCTGTTGATTAATAAAGAGCTTCGATTAGGAGGAATTGTTGGAGAGGTTGAACACAGAGTTTCTAAGAACGGAAAGGGATGGGCAAGATTTACTTTAGAAGATTATAGGGACTCATATGATTTTAGAATTTTTGGTGAAGAATATTTGAAATATAAACACTTTTTGTTCGAAAATAATTTTATTTATATGAGGATAATTATCAAGGAAGGTTGGAGAGATAGAGAAACTGGCAAAACAGGAGACCCTAGAATTAATTTTCTGTCATTTCAGCAATTGCAAGATACACTTTCAAAAAATGCTGAAAAATTAACTTTACAATTTGATATAAATGATTTCGATGATTTAAAAGTAGATCAATTAAAAAATATTTTTAAAAAACATAAGGGAAAGAAAAAACTTGATATTTCGTTTTTTGAAAATAATGAAAAAATAAAATTGACTATGCCTAGTGAAAATTATAAAGTTTCCATAAGTAAAGAGTTAATTTCATTAATTGAAAAAAATAATATACATTTTAAAATAAATTAAAATTTAAGGTATGAGAAATTTAAAAATATTAATATTTATTGCCTTTTGTACTTTATCATGTAATAAAGAACAAAAATCTCCGAATTTTATTTTTATTTATACCGACGATCAAAGATTTGACACAGTTGGCATAATAGGTAATAATCAGGTAATAACTCCAAATTTAGATAAGTTGGCAAAAAGTGGAGCTGTGTTATCTAATGCTTATAACATGGGTGCTTGGCATGGAGCGGTTTGCGTTGCATCCAGAGCAATGATTATATCTGGAAAATCGGTATGGAGGGCTAAAGACGAAGTATCAAGGCCAATTGAAGAACAAGAAAGTGTAATTTCAAACACTTGGCCAAGATTATTTAAAAAGGATGGATATAGAACTTATATGTCTGGTAAGTGGCATGTAAATCTTCCTGTAAAAAAACTTTTTGACGTTGTAGCCAACGAAAGGCCAGGTATGCCTGATGATAACCGAGTTGAGTTCAGTAAGCAATTTAATGTTTGGAAAAAAGATTCGGGTGATTTAAACGAATTGGCAGATTTTATGCCACCTGGTTATGGAAGACCAACTGATGAAAATGATAATTCATGGAGTCCTTCTGATTCAATATTTGGAGGTTTTTGGAAGGGTGGTAAACATTGGAGTGAGGTAATAGCTGACGATGCTATTGATTTTATTGACGATTCTAAGAAGTTTGATAATCCCTATTTCATGTACTTGGCTTTTAATGCGCCACATGATCCAAGACAAGCACCCAAGAGATTTTTAGATATGTATCCAATTGATAAAATTAACGTTCCTGTTAATTATTCTCCAATACATCCTTACTGGAAAGATATTGGGAATGGACCTGGTCTTAGAGATGAAGCACTAGCTCCATACCCTAGATCTAAGTATGCAGTAAAAAAACATATTCAAGAATATTTTGCTGTAATTACGCACTTAGATGAGCAAGTAGGTAAGATAATATCCCATTTAGAAGATCAAAATATGTTAGACAATACCTATATTATTTTTACCTCTGATCACGGTTTGGCAGTCGGTCAACATGGGCTGATTGGTAAACAGAGTTTATATGATCACAGTATCAGAGTTCCTATGATTATTTCTGGTCCAAAAATCAAAAAAGGATTAAGATTTAACGAGGATGTTTATCTTCAAGATATTGTTCCTACAACATTAGACTTGGCAAAAATTTCTGTTCCTGAAGGCGTTGATTTTAAAAGTTTTTATAAACTTATTGTTGATCGAGAAAATAAAAAGATTCACGATGGTATTTATGGAACTTTTGGTTGTTGTCAAGCAAACTATGTAGATTTTCAAAGAATGATTAGAAAAGATGGTTATAAACTGATGTTATTTCCAAAAATAAAAAGAGTAGAGCTATACAACTTAAATGATGATCCATTTGAAACAATAAATCTTGCTGAAAAAAAGGATTATAAGCCAAAAGCTAAAGCTTTATTTGAGGATTTGATAATCATGCAAAAAATGATGAAGGATACTTTGAATTTAAAAACTATTTTCAATAACAAAATTTAAACAAACCAATCTAATATTTAAATTAATTTTTTAATAATAATTAGGTATTTTTGTAAACCAATAATAAAAAAAGATAAAATTATGGCATTAGAGATTACAGATGCAAATTTCGATGAATTGGTGTTAAAATCTACAAAACCTGTACTAGTTGATTTTTGGGCTGAGTGGTGTGGTCCTTGTAGAATGTTAGGTCCAATAGTTGAAGAAATTAGCAAGGATTATGATGGTAAAGCAGTTGTTGGCAAATTAGATGTAGATTCTAACCAAGAATTTGCTGCTAAGTTTGGAGTTAGAAATATTCCAACAGTTTTGGTTTTCAATAAAGGAGAATTAGTTAAAAGACAGGTTGGTGTATCTCCAAAAAATATTTATACAGAAAGTTTAGACGAATTACTTTAGGTCTAAACCTGTCTCTTATTTATTTGTGAAATTAAAAATGGAGTGTATATTTGCATTCGTTATTCAAAGGTCTGGTAGTTCAGCTGGTTAGAATACCTGCCTGTCACGCAGGGGGTCGCGGGTTCGAGTCCCGTCCAGACCGCAAAAATCAATCCTCCAATTCGGGGGATTTTTTGTTTTATTTTATTGTTCTTCGAAATAAAATAGTTTTTCAATCTTTATATTTAATTTTAGAGCAATTTTCATGGCTAATTCTAAAGTAGGTTTATATCGGTATCTTTCAATCGATATAATAGTTTGT
>JAQWJH010000040.1 GCA_029248455.1 Flavobacteriaceae bacterium | reverse complement strand
CCAAGCAGTACACTGTTTGGATCTGAAGCTGTTGCTGGCGTAATAAATATTTTAACTAAAAATCCTAAAGAACAACCGTTATTTTCACTAGACACACAATTAACTACACACAAAGAGAGTTATATAAATTTAGCCTTAACGCCTAACATTGGTAAAACTTATGGATTTATAGCAGTAAATTGGGATAAAAAAAATGATTATGATGACTATAATAATGACGGATTTGGGGATGATATTAATGTAGATAGATTCTCAATATTTAATAAATGGGATATTTCAAGAAAATCAAAAAAACCATTTATTATTTCTGCAAGGTATTTTTTTGAAGATAGGCGTAACGGAGTCGAAGAATATTTAAAAAATAATAATTACAAAAACATCAGAGGAAGTGATAAAATTTACGGAGAAAGTATTTATACTAATCGATTTGAATTATTTGGGAAATATGTATTTAATTTAGTCGATGGATTAGAATTAAATTATTCCTATTCAATTCACAACCAAAATAGCTATTACGGATCCGATTATTACAAGGCAAACCAAGATATATTTTTTTCGCAATTTACCCTAAATAGAAATTATGGAGCTCACGATTTATTATTTGGTGTTTCTATAAAAAATAATTTATATGACGACAATACAATTGCTACCCAAACCATTCAAAACAATCTAGTAGTTAATAAAGACTCAAATCAATTTGTCCCAGGTTTATTGATACAAGACCAATTTAAACCCTTTGAAAAGTTTTCTTTGATTGGTGGATTTAGAGTAGATCACTTTAAAGATCATGGCATTATATACTCTCCAAGTTTTCATATAAAATACAATCCTGATCCCTGGCTTTCAATGAGACTAAATTTAGGTACTGGCTTTAGATTAGTAAATTTATTTACTGAAGATCACGCATTTGTTAGCGGACAAAGAGAAGTTAAAATTTTAGAAGATTTAAATCCTGAAGAATCAAAAAGCGTCATATTTAACACCAATTATATTTACACAGGATTAAAAGGTTCAGGTAATATTGACATTGACCTTTTTTACACTTACTTTTCTAACAAAATCATACCTGATTATAGTAATCAAAATTTTATTATTTATAAAAATTCAACAGGCTATGCTTATTCAAAAGGGATTAGCGGAGCATTAAATCATACTTTTTTAAATCAAACAGCATTTTCATTAACATTTAATCATCAAATAGTAAGGTATGCCGAAATTGAAAATAATGTAGAATCTATTTTTGACATGGAACATTCTCCTAAGTGGAGCGCTGCTTTTAATTTAAAAATCCCTATTAATAAAAAATGGTCGATTAATTCATCTTCAAATTATGTAGGAATTATGGAATTGCCAAAGGTCTTCGAAATGAATGATAATGGCAAGATAAATTCTGTCTCAAGACCCACAAAAAGTAAGCCCTTTTCAATTCACAACATCAATGTAAATGGAATTTTTAATAGCGGAAATGAAATATATTTTGGATTACTTAATATTTTTAATTTTAGGCAAAAAGAATCGCCACTTGTAGCATATAACGATCCAAATTATTCCAAAGGATTCAGTCCCAATTTTGACACATCCTATGCCTATGCTCCAAACCACGGTAGAGAGTTATTTATTGGCTATAGACTTAAGTTGGGAAAAAGATAGATTAATTTAATTCCTCAATTCTATTTAGCATTGAATTTGCAGACCTAGCAGTAGGATACATTTCAATTGCTTTTTTGTAATAAATAGAAGCATTTTCCATATCTCCTTCATTAAAATAAAATTCTCCCATTGAATCGTATGAATTATAACTTTTATATAGATCCATGTATTCCTCAAAATGCTTTTTAGCTTTTTCTTTTTCACCTATCCCGTAGTAGAAATAACCTAAAGAATTAATTATTGGAGCTATCATGTATGAATGATCACCGTTATTAGATAATGAATTAGGATCACCTTCAAGATCTCTTAGTTCAGAAAGTAAAATTTCCATTTCCTTTATTCTTTCGTTCGGATCTGGATTTGAGAAAGCATAGTAAAAATGAATTAATTTTCCTTTAGGCTCAAGCTCTCTCATTTTAGACCATAATTCAAAAGACCCATCCGAAGATAAAGGCCAGTTGTTTCCTTTTGGCAAGTCAAGTAGAGAGACGAAAATTTTAGAAGTTTCGTTATTATCTGCAACCAGTTCTTTTGCTTTTTGAATATGCATTTTTTGCTTATCGGATCCGTTAACTGAAAAACCCGCAAGAACGACATGGGGACCAAACAATGAAGCGTCATACTCTAAAACTTTTTCAAAAAATGTCATAGATTTCTCATATTCAACATTATACATATGTTTCATTGCATGATGAAGCATTTCATTGGCATTTGCATTCTCTCCATTCCACTGAATGTATGAGCCATCTGTTGCATTAAAAGTCCAAAGATTATTTTGATTTGTTTTTGAATCACAGCTTAAAAATAGAATTGATAAAATAAGTATTGTTTTTTTCATGTTATTAATTTTAATTAGTTAAATGAAGCTAGCCTAAAAACAGTTTTTTTAGACATAACTTCTCTATTTTCCGACACTTTGTTAGCGAATAATTTAAATTCTTGGCTGCTAAAAAGCTCATCTAATCCGCTCACTAGACTTACCATATCTGTAGCTCCAATGATTGCGTGGTGAGTGGCACCTAAATCATTTTGGCCACCTGCAAAAATCTCACTTAGCCCATACTCAGTAAATAATTTTGATTTACCATTTTCTTCCATTTTAGAAATAAGCTCGCTGTAAGCATCTAAATAAGATGATGGGTTTTTAATTTTCATTACAAAAACCATTGTCACTCCAGTCTCTCCCTGTCCCTTTCCACCTTCCAAACTTTTTAAAAGCATTTGAGAGTTTTCTTTGACAAGTGGGAAAATAATTTCTTGAACACTCTTAATTTCAATAGATGAACTAGTTCTAGCATATTCATCCTGCATTTCTTGAATATTTTTAAATTTATAAACAAAGGAAAGATTAGATTTTTCTAGGCCATTAAAATGCTCATCAACTATTTCTACAGTTGCAGCTCCAGCTTTAGCAAAATCAGTATTAAAATATTTTGACATTTCCATAACAATGGTTTGAACATCATTTTGGCTATCTACCTTAAAACTATATATTGATGTTATTGCTTGAGAAAAAGCTGATAATGAAAATAATAAACAAGTAAATAAGGCAATATATTTTTTCATACTTATTTGTTTAAAGACATCTCCTTAGCTAGACCTTCGGCATTAAAAGCTGTAGGGTTAAAAAATTGAACTTCTTCAATAATTTTATCACCCTCCCAAAGGTATGATATGTGAAAACGAAAACTCATTTCATTTCCTGAATAGTTACCCTTTGCACTCATTTCACTCCAAATATTAGTCCAAATTTTACCATTTTTATAATATGTTGTTTCAATTTCTAAATTTTCATATTCTTCATATTCAGATTTTTTAAATTTAATATTATCGAACATGTCAAAAATATTTTCAATTCCAGTCATAAATTCCTCTTTATTAACAACAACTCCGTCTGGATTAGTATGTTTTAAATCATCAGAAAAAATATTTTGTAAATAAGACACGTCTTCTGCTTCAACAGCTTCAAAAAGTTTTTGAATCATTTGAGATTTTTCATCGTCATTTAGAACAACTCCAAATGAATCATTAGATTTAGTTGCAGTATTATTGCAAGAAACTGCAAATAACCCAACTAATAAAATAGTGTAAAGCTTTTTCATTTAATTTTAATTTAATGTTTAATATAATAAAAAAACATCAATTACATTCTTGACTGTATGTTTTAATTTCTGTTAGCTTTTGCAATTTCCTCAAAGTTAACTCCTGAATAACTAAATGTGGCGTCATTAAATAGCTTTTCACCATACATTTTAACCCAATCATTGTGTAAGGCTAATTCAATTTTTGTGGGAGGTGTTATATTGAACTCGACAGAGTATAAATCACCTATTGCACCAGGAAGTGAAATATTTCTAGCGTAGTGAAAGTTATCAATTAGATTGATGTGAGTGACTAAATCAATAAAAGTGCTAAGTCCAGTTTTCTCATTTGTAACTTTGGACGTTATATGTAAATTTGGAATAAATCCCCCCTCAACTGTTCCCTTTGGTACGTTTTCTGTGTCCCAATTAACTCGCGCTTCAATGTGAATATTGGTTTGATTTTCTTTTAAATGCATGGATTGAGGAACTACATGATCTTTAATGGCTCCCTCAAAAATAAATACAATTCCAGGCTCAACCCTTTCTTCTCCTATTATTAATTCTTGAGCATTTAAAAGAAAATTAAAAGCCAATAATGTGTAAATACTAAATATTAATTCTTTCATTTTTTAATTTTTATATGATTCTTCAAGAATTTCTAAATCATTAATAAGCTTATCCATTTCCAATTCATTAGTTCCATCATAATAACCTCGAATTCTTTTTTCTTTATCAACTAAAACAAAGTTTTCAGTATGAATCATGTCATACTTTCCGCCATCACCGTTACTTTTTGCTACTAAATATGATTTTCTGGCTAACTCGTAAATTTCTTTTTTATTTCCAGTCAATAAGTTCCATTTCAAATCATTTACGCCCTTCTCTAATGCATATTTCTTTAGTTGAGCTACTGAGTCAATTTCAGGTGTCACTGAGAAAGAAATTAACTTTATATTTTTATTGAGTATTTTTTCTTGAATTTCAAACATATTTTCTGTCATTATTGGACATATTGAGGGACATGTCGTAAAAAAGAAGTCAGCAACATAAATTGTATTATCGTAAAAATCCTGAGTAATTATTTCACCATTTTGATTAATCATTGAAAAATCAGAAATTTTATGGTATTTCTTTACATGTTGTATTTCTTCTTCCACAAGCTCTGTTGAAACCATTGAGGGACTGTAAATAGGTAAAGTTATTTTTGGTTGTAATATTATGTAAAAGGAAGTTAAAACGATACAAGAAAAAAATGTCATTATAACAATTAGGGGACCGTATCTTTTGAAAAATTTTTTGTACAAATCTATTTTTTTACAAAAATAATTCATTTTAAAATCATAACAATAGATACTTGAAAATACTTTTTTTGTATAAACTTAATAACGTATTTTTGCTGTCAAATTTTTAAACTATGATTTTTTTAATCAAAGCAGTTCAGTTCTTGTTAAGTCTATCAATTATAGTAGTACTTCATGAGCTTGGCCATTTTATCCCAGCCAAATTTTTTAAGACCAAAGTAGAGAAATTTTATTTGTTTTTTGATTGGCCATATTCATTAGTAAAAAAGAAAATTGGCGAGACAGTATATGGTATTGGACTTATTCCACTTGGAGGCTATGTAAAAATAGCAGGAATGATTGATGAGAGCATGGATACGGAACACTTAGAAAAAGAACCTGAACCATGGGAATATAGATCTAAGCCAGCTTGGCAACGACTTATTATAATTAGTGGAGGAATAATTGTTAATCTAATTTTAGGTTTTGCAATTTATATGATGGTAGCTCTTGTTTGGGGCAAAACTGTTTTAACAAACGAAAATCTCCCAGCTGGTTTTGAGGTTGCTGAAGTTATGAAGTCATATGGCTTTAACGATGGAGATAAAATATTAAAAGTTAATGGAGATGACATTGAAAACGTAATAGATATCAATAAATTCTTATTTCTAAGAGATATTAATTCAGTAACAGTTGAAAGGTATAATGGGATTAAAGAAAATATTTCGATTCCAGAAAATATTGGTACTATAATGTTTGAAAATGGAGCAATGAATGCTTTTGTTCCTTTAGTTCCTGCTGTGATTGATTCTATAGTTCCCGATTCTCCTGCTTATAATGCCAGTTTAGTTAAAGGAGATAAGATTATAAAAGTGAATGGAAACGATATAATTAAATGGCAAGATTTTACCGAACTGGTTAAATTGAATACATCATCAAATATAAGTGTTGAAATTGAAAGAGAAGGTGATGTGATTTCGAAACTAATACCATTAAACGAGAACAAAAAAATAGGGGTTAGTGTATTATTACCAAAAATTGTTCCTACCAAAATAGAATATTCTTTTTTTGAAAGTATTAATGAAGGATACCAAATGGCTTATTGGACTTTAACAGATTATATTGGTCAATTTAAATATGTTTTCACTAAAAAAGGAGCATCACAGTTGGGAGGTTTTGGAGCAATTGGAAGTTTATTTCCTGCAACTTGGAACTGGAAAGGTTTTTGGGAAACAACAGCACTAATCTCCATAATTTTAGCTTTCATGAATGCTCTTCCTATTCCTGCTTTGGACGGAGGGCATGCAATGTTTTTGTTTTATGAAATGTTAACAGGGAGAAAGCCAAACGATAAAATTGTAGGCTACGCCCAAATGTTAGGATTTTTTCTATTAATTGCACTTGTTTTGTTTGCTAATGGAAATGATCTTTATAGATGGTTATTTTAATTAATTTTTGAATTAATTTGACGAGAATAAAATATAATTTATATTTGCCGTCGTTGAAATTCCTCCTTAGCTCAGTTGGTTAGAGCATCTGACTGTTAATCAGAGGGTCCAAGGTTCGAGTCCTTGAGGGGGAGCAAGTAATACCGTTACACTACACATTCTAAACCTTCGAGAAATCGGAGGTTTTTTCTTTTCAGTACTTTTGAATGAACGTTTCTTCATTCCACCAAATAATTGGGTCTATTGCTATGTAAATAATTAAGGAGTATACGGATGGTAGTCCATCTCCCCCATCAGAATCAAATCTGGAAAATAGTAATGTA
>JAQWJH010000003.1 GCA_029248455.1 Flavobacteriaceae bacterium | reverse complement strand
GAGGATTCCCTTTCCGCTCTTTTAGCAGCAACTTTCTGTCCTTTTTTTCTTAATATTTCGATTGCAAGATCAAAATCACCTTTAGATTCTACTAACGCATTTTTACAATCCATAATGCCTGCACCAGACATTTTTCTTAATTTATTTACTTCAGAGGCAGTTATTTTTACCATGACTTATTCTTCTTTTTTAGTTCCAATTTTTTTTCTAACTCGTTTCTTTTTTTCATTTGTTTTCACTTCTTCAACAGTATTATCAACCTTCTCAACTTGATTTTTATTTATTTCTTCTTTCATAGCTTCTTTCTCATTAATAATTTCTTCAGCATCTTTTTCTTTTTGCCTTTCAGATAAACCACCGTTTATAGCATTAGAAACATGAGAAAGAATTAAATCAATTGATTTAGAAGCATCGTCATTTGAGGGGATAGCATAATCAACTTCCCTAGGGTCACAATTAGTATCAACCATAGCAAAAATTGGAATATTTAATTTTTGAGCTTCTCTAACAGCAATATGCTCTCTTCTTATGTCCACAACGAATAAAGCTCCTGGAAGACGGGTCATTTCAGAGATTGATCCTAAGTTTTTCTCAAGTTTTGCCCTTAATCTATCAATTTGTAATTTTTCTTTTTTTGAAAGGGTTTCAAATGTCCCATCTTGTTTTGTTCTGTCAATTGCAGACATTTTTTTTACCGCTTTTCTAATAGTAACAAAATTAGTTAGCATTCCACCTGGCCATCTTTCGGTAATGTAAGGCATGTTAACATTAGAAGCTACCTTGGAAACTATTTCTTTAGCTTGTTTTTTTGTAGCAACAAATAAAATTTTTCTACCTGAAAGGGCAATTTTGTTTAAAGCTTGGATGCTTTCGTCAATTTTAGATGCAGTTTTGTAAAGGTTGATAATATGGATTCCATTTTTCTCCATAAATATATAAGGAGCCATGTTAGGGTTCCACTTTCGTGTAAGGTGTCCAAAATGTACACCCGCCTCTAATAAAGGCTTGATTTTAATTTTTGTCATTTTTTTTAGTTTACGTTCCGTATGATTAGCAATAAATAGTGACTGTGATATCTTATTTATTTAGATGCTAAACTAATTTTCGCATTGCGAAATACGACAACAGGTTAATTTCAATATTAATATGAACATAATTCCGATCGAAAAAATTATCTTTTCGAAAATTGGAACTTTTTTCTTGCTTTTTTCTGACCAAACTTTTTTCTTTCCACCATTCGCGGGTCACGAGTCAATAGACCTTCTTTTTTAAGTATGGGACGATTATCCTCGTTAACTTCACATAAAGCTCTGGAAATAGCCAATCTAATAGATTCTGCTTGACCATTAACACCTCCACCATAAACGTTTACTTTAAGATTGAAAGTAGAAAGATTATCGGTTAATTCTAATGGCTTGATTATTTTTGACTGTAATGCTTCAGTTGGGAAGTATTCGTTAAGAGCTTTACCATTAACTGTGTGCTTTTGGTTTCCTTTCGATAAGTAAACTCTTGCAACTGATGTTTTTCTTCTACCTATTTTGTGAATTACTTCCATAAATTATTTTAAATCTTTTAAATTAATTAAAACTGGATTTTGTCCTTCTTGCTTGTGATTTTCACCAACGTATACTTTTAAATTTCTAAAAAGATTTGCGCCCAATTTATTTTTGGGCAACATACCTTTTACAGATTTTTCAACAAGTCTGGTTGGATCTTTTGCAAAAAGCTCATTTGCAGTTAAAGACCTTTGACCACCAGGGTAGCCAGTATACCTTATATACTCTTTTGACTCCCATTTATTTCCAGAAAGAATAATTTTTTCTGCATTTATTACAATTACATTGTCACCGCAATCAACGTGGGGAGTAAAATTTGGTTTGTATTTACCCCTTAAAAGTTTTGCAACTTTAGAACACATTCTTCCTAGGGTTTGACCATTGGCATCAATGATAACCCATTTTTTATCTACTGTGTTTTTGTTAGCAGATATTGTTTTGTAAATTAATGAATCCAAAATTTTGTTTTTTTCTAATTAGATAACCATAATTATATGGCCCGCAAATTTACAATAATAAATGAAATCTGCAAATGATGAATTAATAAATAATTAATGGGCTTCATGCCAATTCTCTCCAATACCAATATCAACTGTTAAAGGAACATTTAATGTAAAAACAGACTCCATTTCTTTTTTTATTAATTCTTTCATTTTTTGAAGCTCTGGTTTGTAAATTTCAAAAATTAATTCATCGTGAACTTGTACTAGCATTTTGGATTTAAAGTTATTTAGTTTGATTTTATCACTAATTTTAACCATTGCTATTTTAATAATATCTGCGGCACTCCCTTGTACTGGCGCATTTACAGCATTTCTTTCAGCTCCCCCTCTTACAATTGGATTTCTTGAGTTAATATCTTTTAAATACCTTCTTCTACCTAAAATTGTCTCTACATATCCGTTTTCTCTAGCAAAATTTATTTGATTAGAAATGTAGTTTTTTAATTCAGGATAAGCTTTGAAGTAAGATTCTATTAAATCTTTTGATTCGGATCGGCTTAAATCTGTTTGATTACTTAATCCAAATGCAGAAACACCATAAATTATTCCAAAATTGACAGTTTTTGCAGTACTTCTTTGTTCTTTTGAAACATTTTTTATTTCCACGTTAAAAACTTTGGAAGCAGTTGATGAATGAATGTCCAAATTATCATTAAATGCAGATATCATGTTGGGGTCTTTACTCAATGATGCTATAACTCTAAGTTCTATCTGTGAATAATCAGCTGCCAACATTACAAAATCATTATTTTCACAAATAAATGCTTTTCTTATTTCACGACCCTTTTCTGATCTTATGGGAATATTTTGAAGATTGGGATTTTGACTACTTAGTCTCCCAGTTGATGCTACTGCTTGATTAAAAACAGTATGAATTCTCCTACTATCTTCATTAATTTGTTTAGGTAATGCATCAACATATGTATTAATTAATTTTTGTAAAGATCTCCACTTTAACACTTCATTAATTATCTCATGATTTTTTGAAAGTCCTGAAAGAACTTCTTCTGATGTTGAGTACTGTCCAGTTTTTGTCTTTTTGGGTTTGTCGATTATTTTAAGTTTCTCGAACAATATGTCACCCAATTGTTTTGGAGATGCAAGATTAAATTCTTCTTCTGAATGATTAAAAATATTTTTTTCTATAGATTTTAGTTCTTCCGAATAATTTTGAGAAAGATTTTGTAAAAATTTCAAATTGATTTTAATACCATTAAATTCCATTTCAGCCAGTACTTTTAGAAGAGGCATTTCTAATTTTTTAAACAAATCAACTAGCTTTCCGCTTTTTAAGTCGTTCATTAAAAATTCAACTAACTGAAAATTTAAATCACTTTTTTCCATTGACAGTTCTTTAGGATTTTCTATTTCACTATTTTTAACGAACTGTGTCCTGTAATTTAAATAGGTTTCACATAAAATATTAAAATTGTGTCCTAAATCAGGGTTTATTAGATAATGAGCAATTTTTGTATCGAAGCAGACGCTATTTATTTTAATATTTAATTTATATAGGAATTTTAATATTCTTTTTAAATCATAACCAATAATTGTTATATCATTTTTTTGAAATAATTTTTTCAAGTGTTCAATTCGATTTGTTTGTTGATCTATTTGTATGTAATAACTTTTATAACTATCCCAGGTGAATGAAATACCAAATTTTTTTAATTTTAAATCGGAGTTAACCAAGTCAATTGAAATAAATTTTTGATTTAAAATTTTATTGAAAAGTAACTCACAACCCAGTTCTTTCTCAATTACTTGATAAATTTTTTTGGATTGAGAGTTTTCAAATGTCTCTTTTTTTAATTCTGTATTTGGTTGCCCTGGAGAAGTAAACAGATCATATTGAATATCATTTGAATCATTTACTTCGATTTCTTTCTCTTGTTTTGAAGTAAAGATTTTCATGAAATTTTCTGTCATTCTTCTAAATTCAAGATCTCCAAAAATTTCTTTTATTTTAGAAATATCAGGATTTTTAAATTTGAAACTTGCAAAATCATAATCAATCGGAACATCTAACATTATGGTAGCTAATTTTTTTGAAAGCAACCCCTTTTCTCTGTTTTGTTCAATTTTTTCTTTCAACTTCCCTTTTATTTTATCTGTATTTTCTAAAAGTTTTTCCATTGAACCATATTCTGTAAGGAATTTTTTTGCAGTTTTTTCTCCTACGCCAGGTAGTCCTGGAATATTGTCAACAGAATCCCCCATCATACCTAAAAAATCAATCACTTGCAATGGATCTGTGATTTCAAATTTTTCTTGAACCTCTTTAACCCCCCATATTTCAATTCCATTTCCCATTCTTGCCGGCCTATACATGAAAATATTTTCTGAAACTAATTGTGCGAAATCTTTATCAGGTGTCACCATGAAAACCTCATAATTGTTTTTTTCCGCATTTTTTGCAACTGTTCCAATTATGTCATCTGCTTCATACCCACTTTTAATCAAAATGGGAATTTGCATAGCTTTTAAAATTTCTTGGATATATGGAACTGCAATTTTTATTGCATCTGGTGTTTCATTTCGATTAGCTTTATATTCTTGATAAATTTCTAACCTGTCACTAGAACCTCCCTTGTCAAATGCTACAGCTAAATTTTCAGGATTTTCTCTTTTAATCAAGTCAAGAAGAGAGTTCATAAATCCTAAAACAGCACTTGTGTCCATTCCTTTTGAATTTATCCTTGGATTTTTTATAAAAGCGTAATATCCTCTAAAAATTAAAGCATAAGCATCAATTAAAAATAGTTTCTTTTTTACCTGCATTTAAATTTTTTACATTTGAAAGCTAATTTAAAAAATATAGCTTTGAGGTGGACAATTCTTGTAATAGTATTTTTATTAATCGAAATATACGCATTTCAAGCATTTAAAACTGTTTTTAAAAATAAGTGGATTCTCAAGATTTATATAGCTTTCAATGTTCTAGTTATATGTAATTTACTTTACAGATTTTTAGTAATCAATAACAGTTCCCTAAACTTTTCGGATGTTTTTTATAATTACCTCTCAATCCCATTTGCTTTTGTAATTACATTGTTTGGATTTAAATTAATAATTAGTTCATTTCTTTTATTTGAAGATTTTACTAGGGTTTTAATTTCCTCCTTTAATTTCCTTTTTTCAACAACAGAATCAAATAATTTTTTAATTGGAAGAAGAGGTTTTATAAGCAAAATATCGATTTTGTTTGCTGCTTTACCAATTCCTTTCGTTTTACATGGAATTTTTAGAGGAAGGTATAACTACAGAGTAGTAAACTATGAATTAGAGTTTGACGATTTGCCTGAAGAATTTGATGGTTATAAGCTTACTCACATCTCAGATATACACTGTGGAAGTCTCCAAAAAAAAAATAAAGTAGAATATGCCGTGGATTTAATTAATAAACAAAATTCAGATCTTGTTCTTTTCACTGGTGATTTTGTAAATAATAAAGCGAATGAATTGAATGAATGGAAAAAAATTTTTTCAACGATTCAATCTAGAGATGGAAAGTTTTCTGTTTTAGGAAATCATGACTACGGAGATTATGTATCTTGGAAGTTTGAAGAAGATAAAAAGAAAAATTTTTCGAATCTTTTAAAAATTCAAGCCGAAATGGGATTTAAATTATTATTAAATGAAAACATCAAAATAAGTTCTAAAAGTCAAAGTATATCATTAGTTGGTGTTGAAAATTGGGGTAAAGGTGGCTTTAAAAAAAAGGGAGATATTGACAAAGCCTGTCAGGGCTTAACAGAAAACGATTTTAAAATAGTAATGAGTCATGATCCATCTCATTGGGATAAAATACTGAAGAAACATAACACTCGTTTTCAACTAACCTTGAGCGGTCATACTCATGGGATGCAATTTGGAATTGAGATCCCTGGATTAATAAAATGGAGTCCAGTAAAATGGGCTTACAAATATTGGGCTGGAATGTACAATGAAAGAAGTCAATACTTAAATGTAAATAGAGGCTTTGGTGTTTTGGGATTTCCAGGAAGAGTTGGAGTTTGGCCTGAAATTTCTGTGATTACACTTAAAAAAGTATAAATTTCTAAAAAATGTTACTTTTACTTAATATAATTTAATTCTAATGTCAAAATTTGGTGAGCTTATAGGATTAGAAGTTCCTGTTCTATTGGATTTTTATTCAGATGACAATGATTCCTCTAACATCATGCATCCAGTTTTAAGAGATGTAGCGGCGGCAATTGGTGATAAATGTAAAGTTATTAAAATTAATGTTGACAAAAATAATGAACTTACAGAGGCCTTAAGAGTTAAAATGTTGCCTACTTTGATGATATACAAAAGCGGAGAAATGGTGTGGAGACAAAGTGGTGAGCAAGATGCTAACACACTAGTAAGTCTTATTAAAGATTTTATTAATTAGTTAATTTTTCTTTTAAACTTAAAAAAGTTTCAATTTCTGATTTTACGAAGTTTTGGTCACTTTCCAGATTTTTAAGTGTTTTTAATATTTTAGTGTATTGAAATAAATTATTAGCAATATTTTCTACATAATCAGATTTTTCATTTTGTTCCATTTGATTAAAAATGAGTAGTCTGTTTTTCAACTCATTGGAAATATTAATGTAAAGATCTTTGGACAAATCAGACGTTTCATAACTGTATAGATTTTCTAAAAAAGGAATTAATAACGTATAATATTCGTATTTACCATAAAATTCTTCTACATATTCAGTATTATAAATAAATTCTTCAATTGACTTTCCAATAAAATCAATATTATTGGATTTTAATACGGATTCAACCAAAACACGGTACCTTTCGGTGTCTGTTACAATATTTTCTGCATACGAAAAAATCGAGAATTTAGATTCTTTAGATTTAGATAATGAAGAATAATATTTTAAATTTTGTTGGTATTTTTTTGATAATTGACTAAATAATTCATTGCCTTTTTTGAATTTCCCAAGTTTATAATACAAAGAGATATAGGGCTCTAATAAGCTGTAGAAGCCAAAATAACCTAAAGGCATTTTTTCTAGAGATAAATCTAAAATCTCTTCGGCCTTATTGAATTTGCCCTCTTCTATAAGTTTTGATGAAAGACGATGAAGATTCCCACGAAAAGAAATGCTATTTTTTCTTGTTTCAGGATCGTGATAAATTTTAGAACTATCCGAGTTTCCCCATCCCCAACTTTTTACAATCTTATACATTAATTCAGAATCAATTTTACCAAGTTCGTAGGGATTATTTTTTGGTATTTCTGTTTTTATTGGGATTAATTTATAGACTAATCCGTCCAATTGTAAATATTCTTTCATCCAAATGTATTCGGCATCATTATAACTCCCTCCAGTAAAGTATATTGGTCTTTTCCAATCGTTATTAGCAAGAATATCAAGCATCAAAATTTGGTTTTTATACAAACCACTAGTGGGAAGATCAATATCAATATAATCCAATATTAAATCATAATCTTGTTTGTTAACTAATCCACTTTTTTTTACATTTTCTTTATTGACTGGTACTCTAATTTTATTAGTAGGATAAAAAATCATATTTTGAGTAAACTTTGGAACGTTATTTAAATCTGCCCCATATTGTTCTAAAAGGTTCTTGTACTTTGTCCTTGGATGATCACTTCCAACCCAGTCCATAAAATCTTTAATGTCCCACCTTACCGAATCTATAAGACTTTCGTGTTTTATGTAATCTCTTACTCCGTAAGCATACTGATCATGAATTAATTGAGAAGGGATTGGGCTACTATCATAGGTCTTTTTTTTCATTTGATCTATATACCAATCAGTGGCAATTAAACTTGTGTTTATTGTCCTTACATCTGTCCGATAATTTTCAATTTCTTGTGCATACCATAAAGCAAAAGTATCATTGTCTCCAATGGTAAAAATCATAGGTTCTGACCCTTCATCTATTGAATTTAAATAAGCCTTTGCAAGTGACTGAGCAGTGTACCTATTTGATCTGTCGTGATCATCCCAATTTTCAAAAGCCATTAACAAAGGGACTGATAAAGTAATACCAACTATTAACAAGGGATTTATATTTTTATTTAAAATTGAGCCAAACTTTTGATATAAAGCCATGATACTAAGCCCAATAAAAATACAGAAAACATAAAAAGATCCAACCAAAGCATAATCTCTTTCTCTAGGTTCGAATATTCGCTCATTTACATAAACTTTCAAAGCCAAACCACTAAAAAGAAACAAAACAGTTACAATCCAAAATAGATTTTTGTCCTTTTTAAAAAGAAAATATAAACCTAATATTCCTAAAATTAAAGGGAGAAAATAATATTTGTTCCTTCCTTTATTATTAACAACATCATCTGGAAGTTTAGTTTGAGGCCCTAATCTAATTTCATCAATAAAATTAATTCCACTTAACCAATTTCCATTTAATAAGTCATATTTCCATTGAAGATCATTTTGTTT
The DNA here is from genome assembly GCA_029248455.1 of Flavobacteriaceae bacterium. GTDB lineage: Bacteria > Bacteroidota > Bacteroidia > Flavobacteriales > Flavobacteriaceae > MAG-121220-bin8. The sequence goes on along the minus strand of JAQWJH010000003.1, from coordinate 14,367 downwards.
TCCAACAAAGTTCCAAAAAAAATATCTCCAATACATCAATCCCATTTGGTATTGTAAAAGGTATTGTATGTTAGAAAAAAGTGAAGGCTTTTCAATATCAAGATAACCGCCATATTGGGTGAGAAATTCATGATAACCCTGTGAATCAATATCTCCTTGGTTAAAGCTAGATTCAAATTGGTTAATTAATTGAATCAATTTTTTTTCAGAACTATATTCTGGTTTTATTTTAAATGGTAAATATCCAAAATACTTCATGTAATTAGGAGCGTGTTCTGCACTCCACATTCTTGGGAGTAAGCCCACATGATTAGTATTAGAATTTATTTTACCAGATTTCCATTCGTTTACAATTTTGTATTTATTTGTTTTTAAATCTCTTTCATATTTAGGCTTATCATCTTTGTAGGGATTGTCAGGGTCTTGACCAGCATAAGCATCAGAAAACATCGGCCCATAAAAAATATGAGTGTCGGGATACTGCTCAAGGTTGTAATAGGCCAATAATGCTCTTGCATCGGAAGGTGCATTTTCATTAATAACTGTATTTGCATTTGATCTTATGGGAATCATCAACCAAGAGGAAAATCCAATAAAAACAAACATTATGCAAAGCAAAAATTTATTAATTTTCAACCATCCTTTTTTTCTGCAAGTTTTTATGCCAAAATAAAAAGAAGTAATAATCAAAAATGCAGAAAAAATGGTTCCGGAGTTAAATGGCATACCGATTTTATTTACAAAAAAGACTTCTAAATATCCAAATAAGCCAAGTGTTGAGGGAAGAAGTAACTTAAATATAAATAACAAAATAGCAATTGAAATTCCATTGGCTATTATGAAAGAACTGATAGAAGGGTTAGGGTTTTTTTTGAAAAAATAAATCATTCCAATTGCGGGGATAGCTAAAAGTCCCATAAAATGAACTCCAAATGACAATCCAACTACAAATGAAATTAAGATTAACCATCTATCGCCTCCTTTGCTATTCATATGTTCTTCCCATTTGAACCCTAGCCAAAAAAGTAATGCCATAATCATAGTGGCCATTGCGTAAACTTCAGCTTCGACAGCATTAAACCAAAAACTATCAGAAAAGGTGAAACATAAAGAACCTACAAACGACGATCCTATAATTGTGATTGCGTTGAATTTTGAAAGAGTATTACTTTTTAATATTATTTTTTTTCCAATAATAGATGTGGTCAAGAATAAAAAAAGAATTGTAAATGCACTAGCAAAAACAGACATCATGTTAACCATCAGCGCGATTTTTTCTGGTTCAGAAGCAAAAGAAGAAAAAAATGCGCCTAACATTTGGAACAGTGGGGCACCTGGTGGGTGCCCAATTTGAAGCTTTGCAGATGTAGAAATATATTCAGCACAGTCCCAATAGCTTGCTGTTGGTTCAACTGTGAGGGAATATGTTAATAGAGCAATTAAAAAAGCTGTAATAGCAAAAAAATTGTTCCATTTTTTAAATTTAACTAAATCCATCTATGATTAATTAGTAAGCGAATTTAAACAATATTGCTAATTAAATTTTGACATTTTTTAAATATAAATTATTTGTCAAGTAAAAACTTTATTTAAATAAATCAAACAAAATTTTTTGATATAATGATTGATTACAAGTGTTTAAAAATTTGAAAACAATCCTCAAATAATCATTATACGCTGGACAGTAATTTACTTTATTTATAATATTTTTTCGACAAGTTTTTTAATAATCCATTTTCTAATAAAGAGTAATAACACTAATTAACAACTAAGAATAAATAGTAATATTTTGAAATTTATAGTTAAATAAGAAGAATAACTATAATTGATGATTTTTATTTTTACAATTCAAAGATTATGTTAAATTTGCCGATTAGTACAATGGCCTATGGTGTAACTGGCAACACGTCTGGTTTTGGTCCAGAAGAGTCTAGGTTCGAGCCCTAGTAGGCCAACTAAGCTTCAGCTTTTATGTTTTAAAAGTCATTTAAAATTCATATATTTGCACAGCATTACGAGAATTTGAAGGGGGACATTGTCCCCTTCTTTATTAAATATAACCTAGTTTTGAATAAATTTTTTGAAAATTTAGTTGACGATTATTTAAAAATAAATAATAATCTTTTTTTGGTCGATTATTTTATAGATTCCACTAATAAAATAAATATTATCATTGATGGAGATTCGGGTGTAACAATCTCAGATTGCGTGAAATTGAGTAAACACCTAAAAAAAAATCTTACTGAGGATTATGAAGACATTTCATTTGAAGTTGGTTCGGCAGGATTATTATCGCCAATCATTTCTTTTAGACAGTTTTTGAAGAATTTAAATAGAAAGTTAAACGTAAAATCTAACGTTGGAGAAGATTTTACTGGAAATCTTACTAAAGTTAACAGTTATGGTATAACAATTGAGTGGAGCTCAAGAGAGCCCAAACCCATTGGCAAAGGTAAAGTTACAGTTTTGAAAAGTAAATCATTACTTTTTAATGACATTAAAGAAGCAAAATTAATAGTAGAATTTTAAAAAATATAAAATGGAGAATTTAGCCTTAATTGAATCTTTTTCGGAATTTAAAGATGAAAAATTTATAGACAGAGTCACTTTGATGTCTATTCTTGAAGAAGTATTTAGGAATACATTAAAAAGAAAGTACGGAGATGATGATAATTTTGATATTATTATTAATCCTGATAAAGGAGATTTGGAAATTTGGAGAAATAGAATTGTTGTTGAAGATGGTTCTGTTGAAGATGAAAATCAAGAAATTTGTCTTTCTGAAGCACAAAAAATTGAACCAGATTTTGAAGTAGGTGAAGATGTTTCTGAAGAAGTTAAATTAATTGATTTAGGTAGAAGAACAGTATTAGCTTTGAGACAAAACTTAGTTTCAAGAATTCATGAACATGATAATGGAATTATTTATAAACAATTTATAGATTTAATTGGAGAAATTTACACTGCCGAAGTTCACCACATTAGACATAATGTAGTAATATTATTAGATGATGACGGAAATGAGTTAATAATGCCAAAGGATAGACAAATTCCCTCTGACTTTTACAGAAAAGGAGACAATGTTAGAGGAATAATAGAATCTGTTGAACTTAAGGGAAATAAACCTTCAATTGTCATGTCTAGAACATCACCGAAATTTTTAGAAAAACTATTTGAACAAGATATCCCTGAAGTTTTCGATGGCTTAATTTCAGTAAAAAAAGTTGTAAGAATACCTGGTGAAAAGGCAAAAGTAGCTGTGGATTCTTATGATGATAGAATTGATCCAGTAGGTGCCTGTGTTGGAATGAAGGGGTCTCGAATTCATGGAATTGTCAGAGAGCTTGGTAATGAAAATATTGATGTGATTAATTTTACAAATAATTCACAATTACTCATTACTAGAGCATTAAGTCCTGCAAAAATTTCATCTCTTAAAATAAATGAGGAAAATAAGACTGTTGAAGTTTTTATGGACCCTGAACAAGTTTCCAAAGCCATTGGAAGAGGAGGATTTAACATTAGATTAGCTGGCCAATTAACTGGATATGAAATCGATGTATACAGAGAGGGTGCTGAAGAGGATGTTGAATTAACAGAGTTTTCTGATGAAATTGAGGAATGGGTTTTGGATGAGTTAAAAAAGGCTGGATTGGATACTGCTAAAAGTGTTTTAGAACAAGATGTTGAAGATCTTATTAAAAGAACAGATTTGGAAGAGGAAACAATATTAGAAATAAGAAAAGTTTTAAGTGCGGAATTTTCTGAATAAATAAAAAAGTTTGTATGAGTGAAAATAAATTGACAAGGTTAAATAAGGTGTTGAGGGAATTTAATATCTCTTTAGATAGGGCTGTTGAATTTTTGGCCTCTCATGATCATGAAATTGACGCTAGACCTACAACTAAAATTTCTTCTGATCAATATAATTTACTTCTTAATGAGTTTCGTTCTGACAAATCAAGTAAAGTTGAATCTCATGATTTGAGTGAAGAGAAGAGAAAAGAAAAAGAAGAGCTAAGACTCAAATTTGAAAAAGAACAAGAAGAAAGATTAATTGCAAAAAAGACAATAATTCAGGCTAAAGCTGAAATCAATAAACCAGTTCAAATTGGCAAGATTGACTTAGACAAATTAAAACCTAATCTTTCTAAAAAAGAAAATGTTAATAAAAAAGAATTAACTAAGCCTCAAGAAAATTTAACATTACAAAAAGAAATTTCAAAAGAAACTCAAAAAGTAAGTAACGAATCTAGTATTAAAACTCAATATAAAAAGTTAACAGGCTTAAAAACAGTTGGTGATAAAATTGATTTAAATAAATTTGAGAAGCCTAAAACTTCTGCTAAATCAACTCCCCCTGCTCCTGTTTCAAAAAGAAAACGAATAAGAATTACTAAGGATGTCCCTAAGTCTAAAGATTTTGGAAAGAAAAATTTTGGCAAGCAAAATAAAACAAAAAATATATCAATTGAACCTTCTGATGTGGATGTTCAAAAACAAATAAGAGAGACTTTAGAAAAACTTCAAGGGAAATCATCTACATCAAAGGGGGCAAAATATAGAAAAGAAAAAAGAGATTCTCATAAATTAAAATCTGAAGAAGATTTAGCATTAAATGAAGCAGAAAAAAAGACAATAAAAGTTACTGAATTCATAACTGTAGGTGAGGTCGCCACCATGATGGAAATTTCCTCTAATGAGATAATCTCTGCATGTATGTCTTTAGGCATAATGGTGACAATGAATCAAAGATTGGATGCTGAGACTTTAACAATAGTTGCCGATGAATTTGATTATGAGGTAGAGTTTGTAACAGCTGACATTGAGGAGTCTATCCAAGAAGTAACTGACTCACCTGAAGATTTATTCCCCAGAGCTCCAATCGTTACTGTTATGGGTCATGTAGATCATGGTAAAACTTCTTTATTAGATTTTATTAGAGAAGAAAATGTTATTGCTGGTGAATCTGGTGGCATTACTCAACATATTGGTGCTTACAATGTTATTTTAAAAGATGATCAAAAAATTACTTTTTTAGATACGCCAGGTCACGAAGCTTTTACAGCCATGAGAGCCAGAGGAACTCAAGTTACGGACTTAGTAATTATAGTTATTGCTGCTGATGACGATGTAATGCCTCAAACAAAAGAGGCTATAAGTCATGCTCAAGCTGCGGGAGTTCCAATTATTTTTGCAATTAATAAAATTGACAGGCCTAATTCAAACCCTGATAAAATTAAAGAAAAACTTTCTGGCATGAATTTACTTGTTGAAGAATGGGGTGGAAAAATTCAATCTCAAGATGTCTCTGCTTTAAAAGGTACAGGGATTGATGAATTACTGGAAAAAGTACTTTTAGAAGCAGAATTTTTAGAGCTTAAAGCCAATCCTAACAAGGTTGCAGTTGGAACTGTGGTTGAAGCATTTTTAGATAAAGGAAAAGGATATATTTCTACAATATTAGTTCAATCTGGTACTTTAAAAATCGGAGATTATTTATTGGCAGGCCAACATAGTGGAAAAGTTAAAGCAATGCAAGACGAGAGAGGAAATTCCATCTCAGAAGCTGGTCCATCTATCCCTGTTTCAGTCCTCGGACTTGACGGAGCTCCACAGGCTGGCGATAAATTTAATGTTTTCGAAAATGAAAAAGAGGCTAAACAAATTGCCATTAAAAGAACGCAATTGGTAAGAGAACAATCTGTTAGAACACAAAAACACATTACACTTGATGAAATTGGAAGAAGAATTGCTTTAGGAGACTTCAAGGAATTAAACATTATTTTGAAAGGAGATGTTGACGGTTCTGTTGAAGCTCTGACCGATTCTTTTCAGAAACTTTCTACTGATGAAATACATGTCAATATTATTCATAAAGCGGTAGGAGCAATTACTGAATCAGATGTTTTATTAGCTTCTGCTTCTGACGCAATCATAATAGGGTTTAATGTTCGACCAACAGGAAATGCTAGACAAATAGCTGATAAAGAGGAAATTGATATTAGAAACTACTCCATAATTTATGATGCAATAAATGATTTAAAGGACGCCATGGAAGGTATGTTGTCCCCTGTTTTTAAAGAAGAAGTAACTGGAAATGCTGAAATAAGAGAAACCTTTAAAATTTCCAAGGTTGGTACAATAGCAGGATGTATGGTTACTGACGGAAAAATATTTAGAAATTCCAATATTAGACTTATTAGAGAGGGTGTTGTTGTAATGTCAGGAACATTGGCTTCATTAAAAAGGTTTAAAGATGACGCTAAAGAAGTATCCAAAGGTTATGATTGTGGAATTCAAATTAAAAATTATAATGATATTATAATTGGAGATGTTGTAGAGGCTTATTCTGAAGTTGAAATTAAAAAGAAAATAAAATAATTAATTTGGTTTTAAGATAAAAGCAGCAGGAAATGTTTTTTTTATTTTTTCTAATTCTTTAATTGCTTCAATTTTTGAAATATACTTTCCAATTCTAATTTTGTAGTAAGGTGTTTCAAAGCTAAAGTAAATATCCTTAAATTTATCTTCTAAAATTAGCTCTTTCATTAATCTATTACCTTTTTCATATGTTCCGTTAAATATTTGGACAGTAAACTGTCCTGATGTAAAATCTTCTTTGTTGACTGCTTTTTTGAGCTCCATTAAATCAATTATTTTCTTGTCTTGATGAATTGTGACTTTTCCATCTTGTGCAAAAGAAAAAAAAATAAAAAAATTAATAAACACAAAAAAAACTAATTTCAAATTTTTCATATACGCTAAGTTAGATACTATTTTTGTATTAATATTTGTGTTTAACTTAAATTTATTTAGAATGATTATAAATTAAAAATTAGATTTAAACTAGGTTTTTAAAAAGGTTTTTGTGTTGTATTTTTGTGCTCTGAAATTGATGTATTTTTTTAAGTATTTAGTGAAAAGAAATTTTTATTTTTTGAATGTCTTTTCTAGCCTCTTTACAAAGAGATGCTTCGTGTCTTTATTTGCTTCAAATTTTCTTCTATCTCTTTGTTTCACCTTAAATCTTACAGCTCAAGAACCTGATATAGCTAAAGGAAAATCTTTATTCAATGCAAATTGTGCATCTTGTCATAAGCTTAACAAAAAATTAATTGGCCCTGCATTAAAAGGTGTTTCAGCAAAGTATGAAAAAGAATGGCTTTACTCTTGGATAAAAAATAGTGCTGCAATGATAAAATCAGGTGACGAAAGAGCCGTTGCCATTTATGAGGAGTACAATAAGGTTGCGATGAATTCATTTACTCAACTCTCAAATGAAGACATTGATAATATTTTAGCATATACAGATTATGTTCCACCCAAACCTGAACTTCCTGTTAGTGGTGCGCCTGTTGGTGAAAATGTGGGCTCAAGTCCGGTCAATGATATCGTTTTAGTGTTATTGTCTTTTATTTTAATTGTTTTAATTGTTTTACTCCTTTTAATCAATAAAACTTTAAAAAACCTAATACCTGAAAATGATAATCTTGATAAAAATAAGATTGATCCAAAAAGAATTCCTATTTGGAAAGCTTTCGTTCAAAATCAATTTTTAGTTTTAGTTTCAGTTGTGGTCCTGTTACTTTCAAGCGCTTATTTTGCTTATGGATACATGCTTCAAATTGGAGTTGATCAGGGTTATATGCCAATTCAACCAATACATTATTCTCACAAGATTCATTCTGGTGATAATCAGATAGAATGTCAATATTGTCATTCTTCAGCAAAAAAATCTAAACACTCTGGTATACCGTCTCTAAATGTTTGCATGAACTGCCACGAAAATATTGCCGACTACAATGGAGAAGAAGATTTGGAAAAAGGATATACAAAAGATTTTTATACAAATGAGATCAAAAAGCTTTACAAAGCAGTAGGTTGGGATGAAAATTCTCAAAGTTATACTGGTGATGTTGAGCCTGTTAAGTGGGTTAGAATTCATAACCTCCCAGATTTTGTTTATTTCAATCATGCCCAACACGTAACTGTTGCTGGAATAGATTGTCAAAAATGTCATGGGCCTGTTGAAGAAATGGAGATTTTATATCAACACTCCCCATTAACCATGGGTTGGTGTATAAATTGTCACAGGGAAACAAACATTAAGGTTAAAGACAATGAATACTATACCAAAATTCATGAGGAATTGTCAAAAAAATATGGGGTTAAAGAACTTACCGCAGCTCAAATGGGTGGATTGGAATGTGGAAAATGTCACTATTAAATAAATATATTTGTTAAATGGGAAACCATAAAAAATATTGGAAAAGTGAAGTTGAGTTATCATCTGACAACAAGATGATTTCTGACTTGAAGAACAATGAATTTATTGATGAATTACCAGTAAACACTCTTCTCGGTGACAAAAATAATTTAGAAAATTCAAGCACAAATAGAAGAGATTTTTTAAAGTATTTAGGTTTTAGTACAGCAGCGGCCACTTTGGCAAGCTGTGAAGGGCCTGTAAACAGATCTATTCCATACGTTGTTCAGCCGGAAAGAATAATTCCAGGAATTTCAAATTATTACGCGACCTCTATAGCTGATGGCTATGACTTTGCTAATATCCTAATTAAAACTAGAGAGGGAAGGCCAATAAAAATTCTCAACAATTCTAAGGCAGAAGTTAAGTCCTCAGCAAATGCAAGAGTTCAGGCTTCAGTCCTTTCTATGTATGATAGTATGAGATTAAAAGGTCCTACTGCTAACGGTGAAGTAACTAGTTGGGACAAACTTAACAATGATGTTAAATCAGAACTGAATTTAATGTTAGCTGCTAATTCTGAAGTGGTTTTATTAACTCAAACTTTTGCAAGTCCAACAACCTCAAAGCTTATTAAAGACTTTCTAAATAAATATCCGAATATTAGACATGTTGTTTATGATGCTATCTCAGATTCCAAAGCATTAGATGCTTTTGAGATAACTTATGGTAAAAGAGCATTACCAATTTATGATTTTTCAAAAGCTGATGTTATAGTTTCTATAGGTGCAGATTTTTTAGGTGACTGGCAGGGTGGCGGTCACGACACGAGCTACGTAAAAGGTAGAGTTCCATTAAAAAATAAAATAACTAAAGAAAAAGCTAAAATGTCAAAGCATTTTCAGCTTGAATCGAATATGACAATTTCAGGAGCTAATGCTGATAATAGAATTTCACTTAGCCCAACACAACAAAAAATTGCTTTAGCTAAAATTTATGGACATATTTCAGGTAATGTAGTTTCAGGAAAACTTCCAGAAAATATTGAAATTCAAATTAAAAATATTTCAAATTCTTTAATTAAATCAGGGAATAAGGGCCTAATTATAACAGGACTCGACGATGTAAATGCTCATTTATTAACTCACAAAATAAATGATCTGTTAAAAAGTATTTCAATCAAGAAAGATGAAGTATCGTTAATTAAAGAAGGTAATGACAGTGAAGTTCTTGAACTTGTAAGTGATTTAAATAGCGGAAAAGTGAAAGGTATTATTATGTGTGGGGTAAATCCTGTTTATACTATGCCAAATAGTGATGAATTTGTTTCTGGAATAAATAAGGCTCAGCTTTCAATCTGCTTTTCAATGAAAAACGATGAGACCGCTTCTATTTCCAAATGGGCTGCAGCTTGTCCTCACTATTTTGAATCTTGGGGAGACAATGAAATGGTTAGCGGTAATTTTAGTTTAACTCAACCAACAATTAGGCCTTTGTTTGACACAATGCAGTTTCAAGATTGTTTATTGAAATGGATGGGTTCAGAAAATAGCTTTTACGATTTGATAAAAGAAAATTGGAATGAAAATATTTTAGAAAAAAAATCATGGAATGAAGCTCTTCATGATGGATTTTACAAATCGAATTCAAAGCTGTCATTAAAAAAAATCAACTATGATTTTTTAAACGCAGCTAAAAACCTTTCTAATGCTAAATCAAATGGATTGGAACTAGTATTATATTCAAAAACTGGAATGGGAGATGGCCAACAGGCGAATAATCCTTGGCTTCAAGAATTTCCAGATCCTATCACAAGGGTCTCTTGGGATAATTACTTGACTGTTTCAAAATTTGATGCTAAAAAAATTGGATTAAAAAATCAAAATGTTGCTAACGGTGCTTTAGACAGTAATTACGCAAACATTAATGCAAGTGGCGTTAATATGAAAGTGCCAGTTATTATCCAACCAGGTCAAGCAAGGGGGTCAGTTGGATTAGCTTTTGGTTATGGAAAAATAAATGGAATTAAAAAAGAAATGCAAGTTGGCGTTAATGCTTATCGGGCCTATCATAATTTTAATTCTTTGCAAAACGTTGAAATTAGTCCAATTGACGAAAATCATGAATTTGCTTGTGTTCAACTACACAACACATTAATGGGAAGAGGTGATATTATTAGAGAAACAACTTTAGAAGTTTTTAATACTAAAAAAGTTTCTGAATGGAATGCTATAACCAAAGTTTCATTGAATCACATTGAAACTCCAGTAAATTCACCTGAAGTTGATTTATGGGACGAATTTGACAGGTCTATTGGTCATCACTTTAACTTATCTATAGATTTAAATGCATGTACTGGATGTGGAGCTTGTGTTATTGCTTGTCACGCTGAAAATAATGTTCCTGTAGTGGGGAAATCTGAAGTTAGAAGATCTAGGGATATGCATTGGTTAAGGATTGACAGGTATTATTCATCTGATGAATCATTTGATGGAGATAACAAAACTAAAGATGAAATAAACGGATTATCAGATTCATTATCTGTTTTTGGGGAAATGGAAAACCCATCTGAAAATCCTCAGGTAGTATTTCAGCCAGTTATGTGTCAACATTGTAATCATGCGCCTTGTGAAACAGTTTGCCCTGTTGCAGCGACATCTCACGGAAGACAGGGTCAAAATCACATGGCCTATAACAGATGCATTGGAACTAGATATTGTGCTAACAATTGTCCTTATAAAGTAAGAAGATTTAATTGGTTTTTATACAATAACAATGATGAGTTTGATTTTAATATGAATGATGACTTAGGTAAGATGGTTTTAAATCCAGATGTTGTAGTTAGATCTAGGGGAGTTATGGAAAAGTGCTCTTTTTGTATACAGTCAACTCAAGCAATTATACTTAATGCTAAAAAAGAAAGAAGACTTGTAGAGAAAGATGAATTCAATGATGCATGTGCTTGTTCTGCAGCATGCTCTACGGGTGCCATGAGATTTGGGGATATCAATGAAAAAGAAAGTAAAGTCGCAGAATTGAAAGAAAGTGAAAGAGTTTACCACCTTTTAGATACAGTTGGTACTAAGCCAAATGTTTTCTATCATGTGAAAATTAGAAATACTGATGAAGTTTAAATATTTAAATTTAGAAAATTAATATATGGCGTCTCATTACGAAGCACCTATTAGAAAGCCTCTTGTAACTGGCAGTAAATCATATCACGATGTTTCGGTTGATATTGCTGCTGCAGTAGAAGGTAAGGCAAATAAGCAGTGGTGGATAGTTTTTTCTATTGCTTTAACTCTTTTTTTATGGGGACTAGGATGTATGGTATATACTGTTTCGACTGGAATTGGGACTTGGGGATTAAATAAGACTGTTGGATGGGCTTGGGATATTACAAACTTTGTTTGGTGGGTAGGAATTGGTCACGCAGGAACATTAATTTCAGCAGTTCTTCTTCTTTTTAGACAAAAATGGAGAATGGCAATTAACAGATCGGCAGAAGCTATGACAATTTTTTCTGTTATTCAAGCAGGATTATTTCCAATCATTCACATGGGAAGACCTTGGTTGGCTTTTTGGACTCTACCTATACCTAATGCATATGGTTCTTTGTGGGTCAATTTTAATTCTCCGCTACTTTGGGATGTTTTTGCAATTTCAACTTATTTATCAGTTTCATTGGTTTTCTGGTGGACAGGGTTACTTCCTGACTTTGCGATGATACGTGACAGAGCTGTTAAACCATTTCAAAAAAAGATATATAGTTTAGTAAGCTTTGGATGGAGTGGAAGAGCAAAAGATTGGCAAAGATTTGAAGAAGTTTCATTAGTTCTAGCTGGTTTAGCGACCCCTCTTGTTCTTTCTGTTCATACGATTGTATCTTTTGATTTTGCAACATCAGTAATACCTGGTTGGCATACTACAATTTTTCCTCCGTATTTTGTAGCTGGAGCTATTTTTTCTGGCTTTGCAATGGTAAACACTCTTCTTATTATCATGAGAAAAGTTTCAAATTTAGAAAATTACATTACTATTCAGCATATTGAGTTGATGAATATTGTAATAATGATTACAGGCTGTATCGTCGGAACAGCCTACATTACGGAATTATTTATTGCTTGGTATTCAGGAGTTGAATATGAGCAATATGCCTTTTTAAATAGAGCTACTGGACCGTATTGGTGGGCTTATTGGTCTATGATGACATGTAATGTGTTTTCTCCCCAGTTTATGTGGATTAAAAAACTAAGAACAAGTATAATTTTTTCTTTTGTTATTTCAATTGTGGTTAATATTGGTATGTGGTTTGAGAGATTTGTTATTATCGTAACATCTCTTCACAGAGATTATTTACCCTCTTCATGGACAATGTTCTCTCCTACCTTTGTAGACATTGGGATATTTTTGGGGACTATAGGATTCTTTTTTGTTTTGTTTTTACTTTACTCAAGAACATTCCCAGTAATTGCTCAAGCTGAGGTTAAAACAATTTTAAAAACATCAGGAGACAATTATAAAAAATTAAGAGATAAATAATATGGCAGAGAAAATTTTACATGCCGTTTACGATGATGATGATAAACTTTTGGACGCAGTCAAAAAAATTAAAGCTGCAAACTATGAGATTGAAGAAGTCTACACACCTTTTCCTGTCCATGGTTTGGATAAAGTATTGGGTTTAAAGGATACTCGAATTGCTATTACTGCGTTTATTTATGGCTGTATTGGATTCTGTTTTTCGATATGGATGATGAATCATATTATGATATTAGATTGGCCACAAAATATAGGAGGAAAACCTAGTTTTTCTTACATAGAAAACATGCCTTCTTTTGTACCAATAATGTTCGAACTTACAGTATTTTTTTCTGCTCATTTAATGGTTATAACTTTTTATTTAAGAAGTAAATTATGGCCATTTAAAGAAGCTGAAAATCCTATGCCAGAAACTACTGATGACAAATTTTTAGTAGTCATTGAATACAGTGGAGATGATAAAGACTTGAAAAAATTAATTAATCTAACAGATGTTTTTGATGTCAAAGTTCATGTTAACAATAAAATAAGCCATGAATAGAAATTTAAATTTTATTGTTTTGATTTTTATTTGCTCGATAACTGTTTCATGCTTCGATCCATCGAAGCCTAATTATCAGTTTTTTCCCAATATGTATGAGTCTGTAGGTTATGGAACTTATGATGAATCTGAAGCATTTAACAATGGAGTTGAGGCTCAACTTCCTGTTGAAGGTACTATTTCCAGAGGATGGATACCATATGAATTTGAAGATACTAATGAGGGCTACGATTTAGCTAAATTAAATTTGCTATCTCCAATAAAAAATAATAATGAAAATTTAGCAAAAGGTAAAGAACTTTATGGTGTTTATTGCGCAGTGTGTCATGGTGCAAAAGGAGATGGGCAAGGTATTTTAATGAAAAGAGAGAAATTTTTAGGTATTCCAAGTTATGCTGATAGAGATATTACTGAAGGAAGTATATATCATGTTTTAATGTACGGAAAAAATTTAATGGGGTCTCATGCTAGCCAGGTTGATGCTAAAGAAAGATGGCAAATATCTGCTTATGCAATGAGTTTAAGAGAAAAGTTGATTAAATAAAATAGATTAATGTACACAGTTACAAAAAATATAAAATTGTTTTCATTCACCTTAATGGTGATTGGATTGATAGGTCTTTTTTATGGATTTTATACAGCCCCACATTCAATTGAGGAAGCTAAAGAAATTATTGCTACTCATTCTAATGATGGACATGGATCAGATCATGTTTTAGAAACTAATCACAATGAATATGACTCAGATGATCACTCAATGTCTCATGATGAACATGTGTATCACCAATTAAGTAACAGACCGTGGTCTGCACTTTATGTTTCTGCCCTATTTTTCTTTTTAATTTCACTGGGAACATTAGCGTTTTATGCTATTCAGCGTGCCTCTCAAGCAGGATGGTCTCCAATTTTATTTAGAGTGATGGAAGGTATTACCGGATACTTATTTCCTGGTTCCATTATTGTTTTAATAATTTTAGTTTTATGTACCATGCATCTAAATCATGTTTTTGTTTGGATGGATCCAGACGTAGTAGCACATGACAAAATAATTCAAGCCAAATCAGGGTATTTGAAT